>NZ_JAGGZH010000029.1 GCF_021162145.1 Thermotoga sp. | reverse complement strand
GATTACATGCCCCAAGTTTTTGAAAAGATAGATGACTGGACGGAACTACTATTTCCTGACAACTTATATCAACCAGGCTCTATGATCTACAAAATGAACGAAATTGACCAATGGAAAGATATATCAATAATCGGCTGGCTTTACCAGTTCTATATATCTGAAAAGAAAGATGAAGTAATGAAAACAATTAAAGAACAAAGAAGATCTTATGAAAAGGACGAAATTCCGATAGTGACACAATTATTTACTCCACATTGGATAGTGAGCTACATGGTCGAAAATTCCTTGGGAAGGTTATGGCTCGAAGCACATCCAGATTCCAATCTCAAATCCAAATGGAGATATTACATAGATTCCAAACTCCTTGAAAGACCTCCTGTAAAGCCTGAAGAAATTAAGTTTTTGGATCCCTGTGTTGGATCAGGACATATACTCCTTAAAGCATTCGACCTTCTCTATGATATGTATCTCGAATCTGGATACCCAGAAAGTGAAATACCAGCGTTTATTTTGAAAAACAACCTTTATGGCCTTGACATAGACAAAAGGGCGGTTCAGCTTGCTTACTTTTCTCTCTACATGAAAGCTGCACAGAAAGATAAAGGAATATTTGAGAAAGATGTTCAACCTCATATTTATGAATTCAAAGAAACATCAGCACTTTCAGAAGATGACATAAACGAGCTTGTTAAAGGACTTGGAATAGAGCAATCCAGACTTTCAATGAAACTCATAAACGACTTCAAAGAAGCCAAAATATATGGATCGCTCATAAAACCCGAAGCCGCCGATTACTCTTTTCTTAAAAGAAGAGTAGAAGAAATAGAAGCAAGTGACATGTTCGCTCAAGAAAGAAAGGAAAGACTCCTTGGAGTGATAAAAGACATCCTCGAAATTTCCGATATTCTCAGTAAAAAGTATGATGTAGTTGTAACGAATCCTCCATACATGGGCAAAAAGCAGATGAATAAAAAACTCAAAGCTTTCCTCGAGAGAGAATATCCCAAAGGAAAGGCGGATACGTTCGCAGCGTTTATTCTTAGAAATTTCGATTTTCTTAAAAACGATGGCTTCAATGCAATGGTAACTATGCAGTCATGGATGTTCCTTCCAACTTTCGAGGAGATGAGAAAAGAAATTTTGAGAACATATACTGTTGAATCGTTTCTTCATCTTGGTCCACATGCTTTTGAGGAAATTAGTGGCGAGATAGTTCAAACATGCAGTTTTGTGTTCAGAAAGAGAAAAATACCAGATCGAAAGGGAATCTATTTTCGATTGGTTAGCGGCGAATCTGAAGATAAGAAGGAATCGTTTCTTAAAAAGGAGAACATATTCGTAACTGATTCCAGAAAATTCACCAAAATCCCCGGCTGGCCCATTGCTTACTGGGTGAGCGACGAAATGATCCGAGTGTTTGATATTGGAACCCCTCTTGGAGAAATAGCACAGCCTAAAGCCGGCCTTCAAACGTCAGATAATAATCGGTTCCTTCGCCTTTGGTACGAGGTTGACATAAACAGAATAGGTTTTGGTATGAAATCGAGGGAGGAAGCCTTAAGATCCGGGAAGAAATGGTTCCCGTACAACAAAGGAGGAAAATACAGGAAGTGGTATGGGAATCATGAATACGTTGTTAACTGGGAGAACGATGGTGAAGAGATAAGAAACTTTGTAGATGAAGATGGAAAGCTAAGGTCAAGACCGCAGAACATGGACTACTACTTCCGTGAGGGGATTACGTGGTCTTTCGTTAGTTCTTCAAAATTTGGTATCAGATACACTCCTCATGGTTTTATTTTCGATGTAGCAGGTTCTTCTCTTTTCCCAGAGAAGTCTGATATTAAATATATCCTTGCATTTCTCGCTTCAAACCTTGCGTTTGAGTTTTTAAAAACTCTAAATCCAACTCTTAACTTCCAGGTTGGAAATCTTTTCGATCTTCCCATAATTTTCCCTTCAGACTCTTCCATCCGATCCCGAGTAGAAGATCTCGTGCAGGAGAACATAGACCTCTCAAAAAAAGATTGGGACGACTTTGAAGTATCGTGGAATTTCAGATCACATCCGTTTATCAGGTTCAAGAGATCATCGAGAATAGAAGACGCCTTCATGGTATGGAAAGAGCATGCAAACGCGAGATTTGAAAAAGTGAAGAGGAATGAGAAGGAGATAAACGAGCTTTTGATAAAAGTCTACGGTCTTGAAGGGGAGATTTCACCCTATCTTGAGGATAATAACATAACTGTGAGAAAGGCAGATATTGAAAGGGATGTAAAATCATTCCTTTCATACGCCATTGGATGCATATTTGGAAGGTACTCACCTGACATTGAAGGACTCGTTTTCGCCGGTGGGGATTTTGACATGGAAAGGTACCCATCGTTCAAGCCCGTGGAAGATAATGTTCTTGTAATCCTTGATGAGGATTATCATTTTGAGAACGATATCGTTAGAAAAGTAGAGCAGTTCATTGAATATGTATATGGAAAAAACGATCTTGAGGAAAATTTGACATTCATAGCTAAGGTTTTAAGCAAAGAAAAAACCGAGGATTTCAGGCAAGCTCTCAGAAAATACTTCAGAAAGCAGTTTTACAAGGATCATCTGAGCATTTACAAGAGAAGACCAATATACTGGATGGTTAGTTCGAAAAAAGAACATTTTAAAGCGCTCTTTTATTATCATAGATTCAACGAAGACACGTTGGCAATAATTAGAACGAAGTATCTCATTAGATATCAAGCAATGGTTGAAAAAGAAATCGAAGAGCTTAGAAGAAGCTTAAAAGATGAAAATATTTTGAGATCTAAGAAAAGAGATGCGCAAAAGCGAATCAAACATCTTGAAGATGTTCTAAAGGATCTCAAAGATTTCGAGATAAACCTCAGGCATTTTGCAGATATGAGGATTTCCTTTAACCTTGATGATGGTGTTGAGGAGAATTATAAGAGAATTTCAGATATTCTCGAAAGAAGAAGGTGAGCAGGTGAAAATAAAAGAAAGGTTGAAAAAACTCTTTTCTGATAGAAAGTTTTATGAGAAAAGGATAATAGTTTTTTGGATAGATGAAAAAGGAGATTTTAGGAAAGATTTTGAATTGATCGAGATAGAGAATGTAAAAAAACTTACTCTCGATGAAGAGAATATGTTTGAGGTGAAAGTTCT
>NZ_JAGGZH010000028.1 GCF_021162145.1 Thermotoga sp. | reverse complement strand
GGTCGAAGGCCATCTCCTTTCCATCCCTCAAAAGAGAAAGACTCTTTATCAGAGAAAAGTCCTCGATTCCGTACTTCTTCAGAGCGGTCGAAAGTGTGAAGGGTTCTTCCTTCTCGAAGTTCATCTTTCCGTTCCTCGGTGTGTTGTCTCCCACCACGTAGACGAACCTGTCCGTGTACCTCTCTACGTAGACGAACACGCCGTCTTCGAGTGGAATGTTTTCTTTTACGATCTCGCCCGGGGAGTACTCCTTCCCTGCCACTTTCACGGACACGACCTGACTTTCGTCAACAAAGCCACCAGCCTTTGCTATGAGGTTTCTCAGAGTGAACGCTTCATTCTTTCCGAACTCATACAGACCGGGCCTCTTCACGTATCCCAGGATGTAGGCCTTTTTTGGAATGAACTCCTTCACGTTCACCACGTCCCCGGGTTTTACAGGAAAGTCCATCCTGTTCGGTGAGAGTGTGATCACACTGCCATCTCTTGTCACGGTGATTCTGTCGATCTCCTCCAGAGTTCCTCTGATACCCCCTGCCATGGAGAGGAGCTTTTCGAGGGTAACATCCTCTTTTGGCGAGATCTCATAAACCCCGGGCCTTGCAACATACCCGGAGACGTAGACTTCTGTCTTCTCGAACTTCTTTATCTCAATCACGTCTCCCACTTCTATCTCGACGTTTTCGTCCAGCACCTTCGGGTCGTACTCGAGTGTTTCTCCGTCTCTTGTGATGAGAACTTTTTCGAGAAATTTCTTTTCCACCGAAAGCCCCCCGGCCTTTGCCACAAGATTTTTGAGCGTGAGGGACTCTTCCCGGGAGAACGTGTACATTCCAGGCCTTTCAACTGCTCCTACGATGTAGGCGAACTTCTCATCGAGCTTCTGAACGTGCACCGTGTCACCCGGTTTCAAAGAGATGTTCTTCTGGTAGAGCTCTTTTTCCGACACTTCAATAGTTCCATCTCTGGAGAGAACAGCGATCTTTCCAGAGCTTTCCCGTGTCGTTCCGCCTGCCACCGCAAGAAGGTCCAGAAGAGTCATTCCCTTCCTGTAGGGGTACATCCCGGGTTTTGCCACGGCCCCAACGATCTTCACAAAGTCCGTGTAGGTTTTCTCCGGAAGTATGACCTGGTCGTTTTCCTGGAGTGTGATGTCCTTCTCCGGCACCTCTCCCCACAGAAGAGAAGAAAGATCGAGTGTGTAGACCTTTCCATCCCTCACCACCTTCACCGAAGAAAGATCCACCATGGAAAGATCCACCGTGCTGTTGAGAAGAGAAAGAAGCCTCGAGACGGTCAGATCTTCCATCCCCATATCCACGATTCTGTTCACAACACCGGAGATATAGACGTTCCTCGGTGCGATCTGAAGGAGAGACACCACAACTTTGGGTTCAGAAAAACTGGAAGAGAGCTTTTCCTCAAGAAGTTTCATCACCTGTTCAACGGTGAGACCTTCCACCTTCACACGTCCCACATAGGGAAAGGTGATCGCCCCTTCGATATCAACGGTGCAGTCTCTTGTGAGTTCCGGGTATCCTGCAACCTCAACTCTCAGAACATCTCCCCTCCTGATGTTATAGGAAAGCAAAATCCCTCCCACCAGAAGAACCAGCACCAGCAGGATCTTTTTCATCGAATTCCCTCCTTTTTCCTTTTTCCGTGAAGATTATACCCCACTTTTATATTTGTCGCCTAAACGGACGGATATTTCATGATAAAGGAAACATGTTACAAGAAGGTTACACCATCATAATCGCACTGCAGAGAGTGGTAAGATTCTTTCAAAGAAGGTTGATTATGTAAAAATCTTCAAAATTAGTTGAGAAACATTCTATACTTGGGTTGGATAAAGGGGGGAATGGGGATTGTGCAATCTCGTCTTTCCAGATTTTCTCGTGATCTTCTTCCTTAACCTCCTCTTTTTCAACTGGCACACAGCCCTTTTGTTTTCCTGTGCTATGACTCTTTCTTTTTTTGCCTTCAGGCTGTACGACACAGAGAATTTGCAGAGTTACAACGAACAACTTATCAGAACTATCGTGGGAAGCTTATTTTCTTTTATCCTTGTTCTCTTTTTCTATCCTTTTCTTGAAGACAGCCTATCGCGTTACAATTTCATAATGAACTTCCTGACAGCAACTCTTTTGATACCGCCTTTCAATTTCTTTCTCAGTAAAGCAGTCGTTAAGAACACTCCACGAAAGACAGTTCTTGTTCTTGGAAAAAGAGAAGAGATAGAACACATTCTGAAAGAAATAGAAGAAAAAACACTTGGAAGATATCGTTTCGTAGAGTACATAAACCCCACCTTAGAAGCTCTGAAAGCACGTGTGAAAAAATATGATATGGTACTTGTTGCAGATCCCAGATTCGAAGACATTGCAAAGAACGCACGTGTTGAAAAGATTGAATATCTTCCCAATCTCGCTGAAAGCACGCTGAAAAGAATTCCACTGGAAGTGATGGAGAAGTTTAAAGAGTACTACGAGGTTGTCTTTGATAATGTGAAAGACGACTCTCCAGCCAAAAAGATACTTGATGTTCTGGTATCTGTAATCGCGCTTGTTGTCTTCTCCCCCATCATGCTGATTGTTGGTATAATTATATATCTGGAAGATGGCAGACCGGTTGTTTTCAGGCAGGAAAGAGTAGGAAAAAATGGGGAAATTTTCACAATGATAAAGTTCAGAAGCATGAAGAAAGCACCTTCAGACAGGCCAAAATTTGCAGATCAGGAACAGGACAGAATACTGAAAGTGGGACGATTCATCAGGCCATTCAGACTCGACGAAGTGCTTCAGTTCATAAACGTTCTCAAAGGTGAGATGAGTGTGATAGGACCACGACCTGAACAGGTAGAATTTGTTAAAATTTACGAAAAGCAAGTACCTTTTTACAGTCTTCGGCATAAAGTGAAACCTGGAATCACCGGCTGGGCACAGCTCATGTACAAGTATTCTTCAAATCTGGACGAGGTGAAAAAGAAACTCAGCTACGATCTGTGGTATGTAAAGAACAGAAATATCTTTCTGGATTTAAGAATAATACTTCAAACAATAGAGGCTGTTTTGTGGAGAAGAGGGGCGAAGTGAATTGAAGCGAGTTTTACAAATAATCACACGCTCAGATTGGG
>NZ_JAGGZH010000027.1 GCF_021162145.1 Thermotoga sp. | reverse complement strand
TTTCTGGACCTCCACGAAGGACACTTCGTTTGCGATCCTTGCACTTCTTGAAGCGATGCCAGAATACGAATCAACCACTTTGAGAGTTGTTAACTCCGGAAAAGAGTTTGTACTGAAATCAGGAGAGGAAGGCCAGCTTGTCCCCGGATCGCTGGTTGTTTCCGGTAGTGGTCTGGTGGAAGTGCACATCGTATATCCAGAAGTGCCGAAAGAATCCGTGAGCGAAGGTATGAAAATAAAGAGGAAATTCTACAAAAGATACGAGTTTTTCATAGAAGAAAACAGAAAACTTGTGGATGCTTTCGTGCCGCTTGGAAAGGGTTACATTCCGCACTCGCTACATGCTGTTGAGGAGAAGGAAGGCGGTGAACTCTTCATCTTACCTTATGAACACTGGGATGAGACAATTGAGTATGGAGGAATTACTATAAAAGTAAATGGAAGCAAAGTGGAAATAAAAGGAGAGACATACTGGTTTTCCAAGATAAAAACCCGGAATGGTTTGATTCTCATAGTCCTCAAAGGTGAAGTACTTGTTTACGATACGAGGAAAAACATCATCACAAGATATCTGGAAGTTGTAGACGGGGACTTTATTGGAGATAAACTCGTCCTTCTCAAAAAAGGAAAGGTGATGATAGGTGAAGAAGAAATCCCCGTTCCAGAGGATGTGGCGAAGCTGTCCTGTACAGTGAATGAACTGATGCTGAAAGGACAAAACAGAACGTACTGGTACACAGATGGAAGATTTGTGGAGTTACCGTTTGTTGCTGAAAAAGTTTTATCGTGGGATGGTAAAGAGCTGGTGGCAAAGAACATACGCTTCAGTGGCTCTTCAAAGGTACTGAAAGGAACGTTCGAGGTGACCTTCGATGTTGAAGATGTGAATGTGAAGGCTGGAGATATCGTCAAAACGGTCATAAATATTGAAGGCGAGGGGCATTATCTGATCGTAGAGGATTTCATTCCTTCCTGCGCTCAGGTGATACCTGGCTACAGAGAAAAAGGAACGGAAGAGGATAAGTTCAGATACAGCTGGTACAATTTCTGGAATGAATGGTACTCCGGCAGGGAATTTCACGAGGACAGAGTGGCGTTTTTTGCTTACTGGGCTTATGGGAGAAGTTTTGAGTATGTCTGGAGAGTGACATCGGATGGAGAGTTTTACCTTCTTCCGGCGCGGGTCTACACGATGTATTCTCATGATGCTTATGCTCATTCAGATCCAACTGTTTTTCGCATCGGTAAACATCCTGTCTATGGACGAGATGGTCAGCCTTGAACTGGTTTCTCTGGACAGATTCGTGGAAATATGCGAATTTCTGAGAGTTGAACCGAACATGGATGTGGCGATCTTCGAATGTAATAGTCTTGAAGAATACCACAGGATAACTGGCATGCCTTACTACACAGGGGCAATTTATCACGATGGCATCATTTACACTCAACCGTTCGAAACACTTCGGAAGAAAGGTTGCCTCGAAGATGTTCTCCTCCATGAACTTCTCCATCACGTTCTTGAGATGTACTTTGACCTTCCGGAATGGATAGAAGAAGGCGTGATTCTCACTCTCCTGGGTGTAAAGCCGGAAGAGGTTTATGGTTATCACAGGGAGTGCCTTTTGAGGATCACGAAGGTGGTTCGATATGAAGAAATACCTGATTTTGTTGATCGTTACAGGCATTCTTCTGTGGAACATCGCTGAAATACTGAGATTCGATGTGAAAGTTTTGAAGGACACTTTCGTCCTGAAAGACGTTCAGGACATTTTTGTTCCTCTGGAGTTAAGCGGAGCAAATGTAAGTTGTTCGAAGGATTTCATCCTTAAAAAAAGCGGTGTTCTGATCAGTGGTGCAAAACCAGGTGAGATCATCACCCTATCTTTTAAAAGTGGAGGGATTTTCAAGGTAAAAAAAGAGTGGAGGATCAAGATCAATGCCAGTGAAGAAGACACAGATGCCGATGGATACCCGGATTCTCTTGAACTGGACAGAGAAGATAGCGAGAGGTTTAGAAACTGGTTCATCTGGATAGCGTTGTCTGCGTTCAAAAACGATCCTCCTCTTTGGCCAAAAAACGAGAGAGATTGCTCCGGTTTCGTCAGATACTGCGCGAGGGAAGCCTTGAAGAAACACACGGCGAACTGGTTTTCACTCTCCAGGTACGATGGACCCATCTGGGCGGACGTGGAAAAGTACAACTACCCGGATCTTCCCCTGATTGGCACGAAGATATTCAGGATAAAGGGCGGACCCTATAATGGCACGGACGAGTTTTCAAACTTTGCTATCGCAAGGATACTTGTGGAGTGCAGTATGGAATACATCACAAAAGATGTCTCTCAGGCACTTCCAGGTGATATAGCGGTTTTCTTTCACCCCCAGGATGTTGAAATGCCCTACCACCTTATGATCTTTGTGGGAAATTTGAACACTGCAGAACACGAAGGATGGTTCGTGTATCATACGGGACCGCTGGGTGAAAGCCAGGGCGAACTCAGATTCGTAAGATATTCGGAACTTGTGAATTATGACCCGTCCTGGGCCCCACTGGAGATCAATCCGTACTTTCTTGGATTCTACAGATTTAAATTCTTGAACTGAGTTGCACTAAGAATGGTCAATTTGAAAACATCGCAGAAGGGTTCTCAAGTGAATCTGACAGGATGGAAAAGTTTGAGAAAGATCACAATACTAAGAACAAAGATATAGCTGAGAGGAATTGAGAAAGATAGCCGAAAGTCGTGAATTTAAAAACAGGGAGCGACCTTTGATTTTATCTCTTTTTAAAATCCACGAACTTGCCATACAGCTACTGAAGTACAAAGAAGAAATATTTGAAGGAAGTGAAGGCAAGATCTGGAGAGGGGAAAGTTGCTTTAACTCCAAACGAATGGTTCAAAGCCAAGAGATTCAAAGGCCAGTATTATCTGCACATCATAGCAAATACTGCAACAGATCCGACACTATACATCATCCAGAATCCTGCTGGAAAACTCACACCCTAGGTAAATTGCTGGAAGACATCGCCATAGGTGAGATTGGCTTGCCCGACATCCAGCGTCCTTTTGTGTGGGATACTACTCGTGTGCGCGACCTTTTTGACTCCATGCATCGTGGTTATCCTATAGGCACCTTACTTTTCTGGGAAAATGGATTTCCGGGAGAGCACCGCCCCATTGGGACGGATACCAAGTAGAAAGTGCCTCGCTTACTCATGGTAGATGGGCAGCAGCGTCTCACCGCACTTTACGCTGTAATGAAGGGTGTGCC
>NZ_JAGGZH010000026.1 GCF_021162145.1 Thermotoga sp. | reverse complement strand
ATACTGACAACCAGCCTTAGGTTCGACGTTATGAGCTTTTCTTTGGCTTTCTTGTCGCCCATCTGGGCTCGTCTTGCGAGCTCTCTTTCCTGGGCCGGTGTGAGGAGTGGTATCTTGCCAATTTCCTTGAGATACATCTTTATAGAATCCCTCACGTTGCTGGTGTCGTGTATCTCAGGGGATTCCCTTTCAAGGAGCTCTTCCAGTTCCTCAGCGGAGGTCTCTGTTTCTTCCTCTGAATCGCTCTCCACGATGTTTATTCCATGCTTTTCGAGTTCCTCGTATATCTTCTCTATCAAGTTCGTATCGAACTCCTCGTAATTGGGTGGAAATGCTTTGTCTATGTCTTCATAGGTGATGTATCCCCTCTTTTTTCCCTGATTTATGAGTTTTTTTATCCGCTTTTCTATCTGAGAGGAAAACCTTTTTTCCTGTTCTTTGGCCTGTTCCTCTTTCGTGATAGCCTCTTTCTTTTCTGCCATACTTTTTCTCCTCCTCTTGATTTTTCTCAAAAGGTCCACTTTCATGTTCAAGAGGATACGTCTTTCCTCTTCACTGGTGCTCTGTTTTATCATCTTTTCTATCTCCCCTAGGCGCTTTTTTAACTGACGCACTTTCAACTTTTCGGAGAGATCCTGAAAAAACTTTTCCGGATTTTTTGGGGGGGGAACCTCTTCCAGGACTTTGAAGATCCAATCCTTCACCTCTTTCGGGAGTGATTCTGTCGCCTCGTTCAAATTCCCGATAGAAGCCACCTTCTCGAAAAATTCTCTCGCATTACGATCCTCCAAAACATTCAGGTCGAGTTCCAGTATTCTCCTTCTGAAGTCTTCGTAGTTCAAAAACAAGTACACGAGTCCCTTTCCTTCGTCGTAGATTTTTGATGGTTTCACCTCTTGTGCAAGCATATTGTTAGACCTATCACTTTCAAAAAAGTTCAATATCTGACTTTCTGGTATTTGTGTGGAGCTGGAGACCTCCTTCACAAGGTTGTCGACGTGTTTCAAATATCCTTTTCTTCTCATCTTTTGAACCCACTTTCTCAAGAAAGAGAGGTAGGACTTCACACCTGTGGGACTGTTTTTATCGAAGAAAACTTCTCCCGCCTTCATCAAAAAGTATTCGAATGAAACCGATTCCTTGAGCATCTTTTTGAGAGATCCTTTTCCCTTTTTCCGAAAAAGTTCATCGGGATCCTTGTAAGGATCTGAAGTTGCTATCAAAACGTTGAACTCATACTCCAGAAGGTCCTCCAGTGATTTCAAAGTGGCTTTGAGACCCGCTCTGTCGTTATCGAAACACAGGATCACATTCCTTGAATGAGCAGAAAGTTTTAGAATAGCTTCACGAGAAAGATTCGCTCCCAGAACCGCCACCGCTGTTGGGATTCCATCTCTCCTGAATGCCAGAGCATCAAAGTACCCCTCGGTTACCACGAAAAAGCCAACATCTTTTGCTACTTTTTTTGCTTCATCAAAGAGAAACAGTGTCTTCCTTTTGGAAAAATATCTGGTATCTGGAGAGTTCAGGTACTTCGGCTCACCATCGCCTAACAAACGACCCCCGAGGGCAACGATATGTCCCCTGTCGTTTTTTATCGGAACGATCAATCTTCCTTCGAATCTATCGATCAACCTACTTCCTCTCTTCAAAGCCAGCCCATACCTTATTACCTCGTCTTCTTTCAGGTTCAACCTCTTCCCAATTTCAATAGATATCCTCGAATCTTCAGGAGCGTATCCAAATCCAAAGCTCTCTATCTCCCCTTCCGCAAAGCCCCTGGACAGCAAGTATTTCTTCGCTCGATCGGATTTCTTGAGTTCGGTGGTGTACCTTCTCCAGACTTCCTCGTACAGTTGAACGTATCTGGTGTACTCAGAGCTTCCAGTCAACTTATACGCGGAAAGATCAACTCCCGCTCTTTTTGCGAGTCTTTCCAAAGCCTCTTGGAAACTTATTCCCTCCATTTCCTGGAGGAACTTGATGACGTCCCCACTCGCACCACATCCAAAGCAGTGATATATCTTCAGGCCTGGGTGAACGTAGAAGGAAGGACTTGTTTCCGCATGGAAGGGACAGAGCGCTCGATACGAAGACCCAACCTTTGTAAGGTTCACGTACTCCGAGACTACTTCAACGATGTCGACCTTTTCCTTTATTTCCTCGATCACCTCTCGGGGGATCACGTTCTCACTCCCTGGGATGTACAGAAAAAGAGAGGTCCGGGGCAACCGGACCCTCGATATTCCTCCTTCTCTTGAAAATCATCTCTTGGAGAACTGGGGTGCCCTTCTTGCCTTCTTCAAACCGTACTTCTTCCTCTCGACTTCTCTTGGATCCCTTGTAAGCATTTTGTATTTTTTGAGGATAGGTTTTAGGTTTTCATCGTACTGCAACAGGGCACGGGCTATTCCCAACCTTACGGCACCGGCCTGTCCGGAAAGGCCTCCACCGTTGACCCTGATCACAAGATCGAATTTTCCGAGAGTGTTTGTTACCTCAAGAGGCTCTATGGCGTGTTTTGTCCATGCGATGTTTTTGAAATAATCGTTCAGACTCTCGTATTTCTTTCCGTTCACCTTCACTTTCCCATCACCAGGTCTCAGGTAAACTCTTGCAACTGCAGTCTTTCTTCTTCCAGTTCCGTAATATCCCACAACACCGGCCATTTTATTCCCTCCTCATCACAATTCAATGGGCTCTGGTTTCTGGGCTTGGTGAGGATGTTCAGGAGATGCGTACACTTTGAGCCTCCTGAGCATCTTCCTGCCTAGCCTGTTTTTCGGAAGCATCCTCTTGACCGCAAGCCATACGAGCCTTTCTGGGTGTTTCTGGAGCATCTGCCTTGCAGTCATCGATTTAAGCCCACCTGGATATCCAGAGTGCCAGTAGTACACCTTCTGGTCCCACTTCTTACCTGTAAGCACTACCTTGTCCGCGTTCACAACGATCACGTAGTCTCCTGTGTCAACGTGAGGGGTGTAATAAGGTTTGTGCTTTCCCATCAAAATCTTTGCTATCCGCGTCGCCAACCTTCCCAGAACTTTTCCGGAAGCGTCAACAACATACCACTTTCTCTCTACCTCTTCTGGCTTCACCATCGTTGTTTTTTGAACGGGAAAATATCTAGCCATTGCTGTTCCTCCCTTCCACTATTTCTAACCTGAAGACACTCGAAACCTTCTTATAGACGAAAAAGGTGACCACCGAGTCGACGCCGAACTTTATGAGATTGAAGGTCAGAATGAACGGAAAGAACTTCAGGTACAACTCAAAAGGAGCCCTGAAGTACAGGGGCACAATGAATGCGTTCAATCCAAGTGCGAATCCTGTTGTGAAGAGAGTTGCGATAGTCATTCCTTTTACAGCTGTTATCTTGCTTTTGTTCCTGTGATAAATGAGACCAGCCAATCCAACAAAAGACATGCCCAGAACCGCATTCATGGCGATCCCCACAGGATCACCGGACTTCGCCAGAAAGAACAGGGCATCCTTGATCAAGATCACAAGCATACCCACTTTCGGTCCCAAGAGGAAGCTCACTATCAAAGCTGGTATCTCACTGGGATCGTATTTAAGAAAACTCGCCTGCGGGAATATGGGAAATTCCAGGAACATAATGAGAGTTGCAAGGGCAGAAAACACCCCAACAAAGGAGATACGCTTTATACTGCTCATTTTTTCACTCCTCATAGACACTCACATACTTTTTGTTGTTTCTCTGCTCAAACTTCACCCTACCATTCTTCAGGGCAAAGAGTGTGAAATCTCTTCCCATTCCTACATTCTTGCCCGGATGGAACTTCGTACCCCTCTGCCTCACAAGGATGTTCCCTGCCTGCACAAACTGTCCGTCTCCAACTTTAACTCCAAGATACTTTGGAAGACTGCTCCTGCCGTTCTTTGCAACACCACCACTCTTTTTATGGGCCATCCACGATCACCTCCACTTTGATTTGAGAAGGAAACTTCCGTTCCAGTTCTCTCAACGATCTCACCATCGCTGCGAGTACTTTCAACTCACACGTCTCCAACTTCCCAAACTCGACTCTCAGATAACCTGATCTTTTTTCTATTCTGGCGACTTTTTCTTCCTCCAGGAAATTTGCAACATGCTGAGTAAGAGCACTAACTGATGCACAGGCAACTTTGTCCGATGAATGTCCCTTCACTTCAAAGAAAGACCCGGTGACAATTATCTCTATCATACCTCGATCTTTTCGATCCTGATAGCAGTGTACCACTGCCTGTGGCCTTTTTCCACCTTGCTGTTCTTTCTGGGTCTGTACTTCACTGTTTTCACCTTTCTAGCTTTGGTGTGCTCAAGAACCTTCCCAACAACCCTGGCGCCTTCAACGTAGGGTTTTCCAACGAGTACCTCGCTGTCCTTCCTGAGGAACACCACTTTGTCGAAAACGATCTCATCTCCTGGAGAGTAATCTGTCTGCTTTTCGGTGTAAAGGATTTTACCTTCCTCCACTCTGTACTGTCTTCCTGCTGTTTCCACGACAGCGTACAAAGCCTTCACCTCCCACCTTTGGTATACATGCGCTGAAGTACGTACCCATACGGGATTTTCGACGCACTTCAAGCGCCAGAAGAGTATTCTACTACTCTTTTTTTTCGTATACTTTAAAAAAGGATTACTCTCCACCCTCTCTGGGTATCAAGCAGAGAAACTCCACTTCAGCATCCGTATCGTTTCTGAACCCGTGCATTTCACTGGGTTCAATGTAAATACAGTGTCCTTCTTCCACTACCTTTTCGCCTTTTTCATTCAGAACCGTCAGTTTTCCTTTCAAAACGAAGATCTCATGCTCCCAAGGATGATTGTGCCTGTCTATGACGCCACCTGGTTTTACGGTGAAGAGTCTCATGACGAAATTCTGTGCTTCTTTAAGCCCTATCAGGACTCGCTTTTGAACACCCTTTACGCTGTCTGTAGATATTTCCTGGGGTACAACATCATATGCTTTCTTTAATATCATGCCTTCTTCTTCCCTCCCGTTTTGTGCCAATGTACTCTATGACGACCCGTCTGTACGGTTCCACCCCCACCGAGTAACTCGTGACACCTTTGTACTTCTTCACTAACTTGTGAACCTGTCTTCTTTCGAAAGCAAACATGGGATCGAGTGTTACCTTTGTCTTCTCTGAGAGAGCTTTCTTTACCGCCTCTTCCACAATCTTTTCAAGAGATTTCTTTCTTTTCTCCCTGTAATCTCCCATGTCGAGAATTACGTTCAACTTCGTGTCGCTCAGCCTGTTCAAGAAAATCATTGTGATGTGTTGAAGAGCACCTAGGGTTTTCCCGTGCCTCCCTATCAATCTGCCCACGTTTTCACTGCTCACGTTCACGAAGAAGCTCCTTCCGGAAGATCTTACAGAAACCTTGACACCGGGATCTACCACATGCAGGATATCTTCCAGAAACTCTCTCAACCTTCTTTCAAAGTAGGTTCTCTTGATCGAAACTTCTACGACGGCTTCTTTTGAGAAAAGCCCAAATATTCCCTGGAACCCCCTTTCCAAAACGTTGATCGTGTACTCATTTTCTTCGAGTCCGTACTTCTTAACCACTTTTTCGATGGCTTCGTCGACAGAAGGAGCTCTTTCGATAACCTTTTTCATCCAATCCCCCCTCTTCTCAGGCCTTTTTCGGAAGTCCTAGAAGTTCTCTGGTGGTGATTCCCTTGATCTTGTACCGCTTGTAAGTGTAATAGGTGACCGCAAGTTGGATCAGCGTGTTCGTTGTGTAATAAAGGAACAGACCACTTGGGAGTCCTATGAACAAGAATGGAAAGATGATGGACATTATAAGGCCCTGCCAGGCCGTTCTCGCATCCTGGCTTGTGAGCAATGTGGTGTAGTAACTTGCTACTATGGTTATCACAAGGAAAAGCCAGTTGTTGGCAAAACCACCCGCCGAGAGGTCTTTCCAGATGAGGAAGCCGCCGCTGTAGGCGAACTCTTCTACGTAATATCTGATGACGGACCATAGAAGAATGAAGATCGGCAGCTGTATGAGAAGCATCAAACAGCCGCTGGCGGGGTTCACACCTGCTTCTTTGTAGAGCTTCAACAACGCTTCCTGCTGTTTTGCAGGATCTTTGTACTTCTTTTTGATCGCCTCTATGCGCGGCTGGAGTTTCCTCATGTTTATGAGGGATTTTGTTTGGGCATGATACAGCGGATACAGAACCAGCCTGACTACCAGCGTGAACAGAACTATTGCCCATCCAAAGCTTTTCGTCAGATCTTTGAGCCACCAGAAGAACCAAACGAGTCCGTAGAATACGGAGTCGTACCATCTGTTGAATCCTGGAATGTTTCCAAGGGTTTTCATCAGGATTTCGTAGTCTGTGGGGAATGCCTTTTTGATCAACGTTCTCTTGTTCGGTCCCATAAAAATGGTGAATCTTTTTTGACCATTCACCTTCAGCGTTCCCTTAAACCGAAGGCCTTCATCGTGCTTGACAAGAACCAGAGTTCGCGATTTTGGATTAAAGGAAGCAAAGTAATTCTCCACGTATCTATCTGTAGAGGGATCCAGAGAAACTCTGGGGATCGTTATCTCCACAGGTTTGGAGCTTTCTATGTCTACAAAGAAGAGATAATTTTCGTCATTTTTTATCGTGAAGATCTTCTTCACGTATCCGTAGTTGTACACGATACTCACTTCATCTGAAAAACCCTCCGGAGTTTTCCCTTTTCCGGTCACTATGGGTTCTTCGATCATCTTGAGAGGAGTTCCTTCATCGAGCACATCGAAGCCATCGTTTCCGTATGTGAAAACGTGCTTTCTGCCTTCGACGAGAGTGTAGAAATCTTTCAGAATACCTTTTTCCAGATCGAAGTGATACTCTTTGAACCTCGTCAAGACAACGATTTCCTCATCAGAGCGTGTGACCTTAATGGGTTCGGTTCCGAACAGAAGAAGAGGTAAGATGACAAACAGCACTGCCGCAATCTTTCTCAAGATCATCGCCTCCTCAGTTTGAACGAGAATTCCTCCGGCACCGGATCGTAACCACCCTTCGACAGAGGATTGCAGCGAAGAACACGCCCGAGGCCCAGGAAAAGACCTTTCAGAAGGCCGTGTTTTTCCAAAGCCTGTATGAAATAAGTTGAACAGGTTGGCTCGAACCTGCAGGTTGGGGGTTTGAGAGGAGAGATGTATCTTTGATAGAACCGTACAATCATTATGAGCAACCTTTTCATTTTTCTATCCTCTCTAAGAGACTGAGCAACTTTTCCTGAACCACCCAGAAATTGATGTACTCAAATTCTTCAGACAATCTTTTCCTGGGAATCACCACAATGTCGAAACCCTTCGGTATCCTGTCTTTATTTCTTCTGAACGTTTCCCTCACCCATCTCTTCAGTTTGTTTCTTCTGGTCGCCTTTCCGAACTTCCTTTTTACCACTATCCCCAATCTCGAGTGATCAAGACCGCTCCTTCGAAACAGAACCACAAAGTACTCGTTTTGGAGATTCTTTCCTTCCTTGAATATCGCCAGAAAATCTCTCCTGAGCCTCAGGCGTTCCTCCCTGGTGAACCGCTGCGTCATACAGTCAGTCTCCAGCGGCCTTTTTTCCTCCTGTTCCTGAGAACTCTTCTACCACCTGGTGTTCTCTTTCGTACCAGAAATCCGTGGGTTCTTTTTCTCTTTCTTCTCGAAGGCTGGTACGTTCTTTTCATCTCACCTGCCCTCCCTTTTCACGGTGTCTGTATTGTCATCGATTCTTAGTATACCACATACCAGAAACGCTGGAACCCCTTGCTATCCTTCAAGTGCCAGTGCTACTTCCCCTGCGAGCTTCACGTTCTCTTCAAGAAGGGAAAGGTTCGCCTTCAAAGTCTTGCCGTTTGTCATCTCCGCGAGTTTTTTGAGAAGGTAGGGTGTTACATCTTTTCCCTTCACCTCCAGTTTGATCTTTTTAAGAAGACGTTCTATCTCTTCCCGTGGAACTTCGTGTTCTTCTGGAACGGGGTTCAACACCATGAGGGTCTTTTCAAGGTTCAGTTCTTCCATCGTTCTATAAATCTTCAGTACTTCTTCCACACTCTCCACTTTCTCCACTTTCCGTCCGCTTCTTCTTGAGAAAAACAGTGGAAATTCATCAGTCTTGAATCCCACCATCGGAATTTCCAGGGTTTCAAGCATCTCGAAGGTGGCTTCCACATCGAGAATGGATTTTATTCCACTAGATACGAGGATGACCCTAGAGGATGCCATCTCCGCGAGATCCTGAGAAACATCCACGCGACTAGGATGAACACCTCCCGTACCACCTGTTACAACAACATTTATCCCAAGTCTTCTACAGAGAAAGATGGTGGCACTCACGGTGGTGGCAGCGTTCATTCCTTTCGCTATCGCAATCGGAAGTTCCCGGGTCCCCGCCTTTTCAGCACCTTCGCCTATCATGATGTCGAGGTCTTTTTCTTTCATTCCGACAATGATCTTTCCTTTCAAAACGCCCACCACCGCTAACCGGAATCCCATTTTTTCAGATATTTCCTTTGCTTTTCTGAAGAGTTCCATGGCTTCTTTTCTGGGCAATCCATGAACAAAAACAGTAGTTTCCATTCCCACCACGAGTTTTTCTCCTGCCACCCTGTTTTCCAGTATCATAACGCTCCCTCCTAGAATTCTATTCCTTTCCTTGCAGGAACACCTTTTTTGTAGTAGTGCTTCACTTCTTTCATCTCCGTGACGAGATCTGCTTTCTCAATCAGCCACTCGGGGGCGTACCTTCCCGTTATCACGAGCTCCACATGTTCTGGTCTGGCGTTCAGCAGTTCTTCTATCTCTTCCCTCGAGAAAAATCCGAGGTGAATCGCCACACAGAGTTCGTCCAGCACAACAACGTTGTATCTTCCAGAAACCAGTTTTTTTCTAGCATCTTCCAGGCCTTCTTTTGCCCTTTTTATCTGCTTTTTCGAGGGCTTCTCCACGACAAATTCGGGAGTTCCGTACTGAGCAATCTCGATGTTTGGAAAGAACTCTCCTATCTTCAACTCCGACGTTGGAGTTCCTTTCAGGAACTGCCCTATAAACACCCTCAGACCTGCACAGGCCGCCCTGATCGAAAGTCCCAAAGCGGCCGTGGTTTTTCCTTTACCGTCTCCTGTGTAGACTTGAACGTATCCTCTCAACTTTTACCCCTCCTTTTCTGTATGCTAGCATAGGAAGGGGTGAGAGGAAATGGTCATAAGAGATGTGAAACTGGTCAAAGTAGCGAGGACGCCGGGTGATTATCCCCCTCCTTTGAAGGGTGAAGTAGCCTTCGTCGGAAGGTCTAACGTGGGAAAATCGTCTCTCCTTAACGCCCTTTTCAACAGAAAGATCGCCTATGTGAGCAAGACACCGGGGAAGACCAGATCGATAAATTTCTATCTTGTGAATTCTAGGTATTACTTCACGGATCTGCCAGGATATGGATACGCGAAGGTTTCCAAAAAAGAACGCATGCTCTGGAAGAGACTGGTGGAAGACTACTTCACAAACAGATGGTCTCTTCAGTTGGTGTTCCTACTTGTGGATGGAAGAATCCCACCTCAGGATACAGACCTCATAATGGTGGAGTGGATGAAAAGTTTAAACATCTCTTTCACCATCGTTCTCACCAAGATGGACAAAGTCAAAATGTCTGAAAGAAAGAAAAAACTGGATGAACACAGAAAAGCGTTTTCAAAGTACGGGGAGTACACAATGATACCAACTTCTGCTGTGACAGGTGAAGGGATCGGTGATCTCCTGGATCTGATTTCAACACTCTTGAAAGAAAATTGATAAAATAGAGTTAGGGGCAGGGGATTTTTCAGCAGCGGAGATTCGCAGGAGAAGATACGGTCAGCGAAGATTTGGTAACAAGCGAAGTTGTGAGATCAAGCAATGAAAGGGGGGGAAGCCATGAGAAAACTCGTGAAAATAATCCTCGTTCTTGGGAGTTTGCTTGGAACGCTGATGGCAGTTGTTGGGGCTAATAAAGTTTGGTAAGAATAAATTAGCTTTCGGTAAAGCCCAACTTCCCCCTGCCCCAGGTTTTTGAGAGGAGTGAAGAGGTGAAAAGGAAAGACAAAACAGAAAGGAATTTTCTTCTTTATTCCTTGACGATACTCGGGGTGTATCTAGGATTGCTATCCACAAATATCCACTACTTCAAGGTCCACCAATTGAGATTGGTTTTCATCTTTTTCCTGACAAATTTGTTCTTCGATAGTGTCAATATAAAAACTCTTGAATTCACAAAAGGAAAAGTAGAGACATCAGCTGTCTTCATTGTTAATATTTTCGCGGCAGTTCTTCTAAATCCTTTTGAAGCTTCCCTTGTGGCTGCTACATCTGGTATTTTTCTCAAATTGATAAAAGTTTTTCTGGGAGAGAAATATCCCATCAGTCGATACATATTCAATTTTTCCCAGCTGGCTATAACCACCTACATCACAAGCTTGTTGTTCCACGGACTATCTGGCCAAAGTAGTCTTCAAAATACCTTTGCTGTATTGTTGAGCACCTTCGTTTACTTTTTTATCAACAATGTCTTTGTTTTCCTTGCCGTTTATATCCTCTCTAGAGACGACATCCGAGAAACCGCTTTTAAAGTTCTTTCCGGCCCCGTCACAAGCATGGCCCTCATGATTCCTGTCATTGCCGTCATCTACATCCTCTATCAGTACATCGGTTTCATCGCCATCCCTGTCTCTCTTGCTGCCGTCCTTTCTATTCAAATTGGAAACTACTACAGGTACAGATACTACGAGGCAAAGCTGGAACACCTGAAACTTCTTGCGAAAAGCTTAGAAGAGAAGGATGAGTACACCCGCGGGCACAGTGAAAGAGTGGCAGAACTTGCAAAGAAGATGGCAAGAAAACTTGGATTCTCACCCAAGAAGGTGGATCGAATCTACAACGCGGCATTTCTGCATGACATAGGAAAGATCGGAATACCCGATCACATCTTGAAAAAGCCCACTATCCTTTCAAAAGAGGAGATGAGCATAGTGAAGAACCATCCAGTCATGGGTGAAGACATCTTAAGGGAAGTGGATATATTCAACAACAGAGAAAGCAAGTGGGTGAGACACCATCATGAAAGGTGGGATGGTACAGGATACCCTGATGGGTTAAAGGGAAGAGAGATACCTCTACCCTCCAGGATCATAGCAGTTGCCGATGTGTACGAAGCTCTCACAAGTGACAGACCTTATAGAAAGGCTCTCACGGAGGAGCAGGCGAGGGAAATCATGATAAAACAAATGAGTGGTACAGTGCTCGATCCAGACCTTGTCAAGCTTCTCTTTGAAATACTCGATGAAGAGGAGAAAGGAGAGGAAAAAAAAGATGATGATTGACGTGTTTGTGATTGCCCTGACCCTTTCACTGATCACTGGGAACATCAAAAACATTCTGAAGTACGAGTACAGAGGGCTTTATCTTTTCGCTGTTCCATTCGTCCTTCAACTTCTTCCGTGGAAAGCGATCACCGTTCCCGTTTCTTTTTTCATGCTATTTCTGTTTTTCGTGTGGAACAGAAAGCTTCCCGGTTTTAAAATCATGGCCGTAGGGGCTGTCTTAAACGGGTTCACTATGAGTGTGAACGGCGGAAAGATGCCGGTTTGGGAACCAACACTCAGACTCCTCAACCTCGGCCTGGATTTCAAGCACAGCACGTTCACCAAATTCTCCTGGAAAACTATGTTGGCAGATTACATTCCCGTCTATTTTCCGTGGGAGAGAAAGTTCGTTATAAGCGTGGGGGACATTCTGGTGTTCATTGGCGTTTTTATCTTCTTCGTTCTAAAACCTCGATTCCAAAGCCAACCGTCCCGGGTCCCACATGAGTCGTGATGATCTTTCCCATAGGTGAGATTATCTCATCGACAATCTCATAGCTCTTCCTGAGTGTGTTCAGAAGTTCTACAACACCCACCTCACAGTCCGAATGAACTCCTATCACTCTGAGTCTGGAACCCTCCGGTGTATCTTCACGCAGTTTATCTATGAGAGCCTCAATTGCCCTTTTGTCTCCCCTGACCTTCCTGTAGGGTATCAGCTCTCCATTCTCTATATGTACACACACCCTTATTTTGAGGAGATTTCCCACAAACCCCTGAAATTTTGTCACCCTTCCACCCTTGACAAGGTAGTTGAAATCCGAGACATAGAAAATCGCCTTGAAATCCTTGTTCTTCATCCTTTCGTCGAGCTCTTTCAAAACTTCCTCAACAGTTGCTCCTTTCTCCAACATCTCTCGTGCTACTCGTGCCGGTAAGGGGACAACTCCAGAAGCAAGCTGGGTGTCAACAACGCGTACGGGAATGTCCACCTCCTTTGAAGCAAGGACAGCAGAGTTGTAGGTCCCAGAAAGTTTGGAGGATATGGTGAAAACCAGAACCTCATCGTATCCTTTCTCTTTGTATTCTAAATATCTCTTTTTGAAGTCCTCCACACTCGGTTGAGAGGTCCTTGGAACACTGATCGCCTCTTTTATTCTTCTGTAGAAACTTTGTATCTCTTCTGGTGTTCTCTCATCGGGTTCAGTGGTACCATCTTCCCACACCACGTAAAGGGGAATGCTGTCCATGTCGTATTTCTCCATCCAGGAAAACGGAACATCTGCGGTACTGTCGACGAGAATTTTCACTTTCATGCTTTAGCCCCCTATTCTCTCTTTTATTATCGAGGCTGCACCAAGGATACCAGCGTCTTCGACAAGAGGACTCGCCACTATTTCATAAGTTCCCACAAAAGAAGGCATGATATAGTCTATCACCCTTTCCCTCAGGGGGTCGAACAGAACGCTTCCCGCTTTGGAGATACCACCGCCTATGATGACCACCTCGGGATTGAATATATGAATGTAACCGGCTACAGCCCGTGCCAGTGCGTCCACTACCCGGTCTCTTATCATGAGAGCGAACCGATCTCCTTCCCTTGCAGCGTCAAAGAGGTGCTTGGCATCTGCCTTCTCTGGAGAACCTGCCAGTTTGTAAACCAAAGAATCGTGGTACTTCTTATAACCCTCTCTGAGGAATCTCCTTATTGCCGTTGCAGAGGCTATCGCCTCAAGGCAACCCCTCGTGCCGCAGTTGCACATGGGACCGTTTGGTTCAACGACCACGTGCCCCAGTTCTGCTCCTATTCCATCTTTACCCGTGAGAAGCTGCCCTTGGGTTACAACACCCCCGCCAATTCCCGTTCCAAGTGTTAGAGCTACAATGTGGTTGTGACCTTTTCCTGCTCCAAACCATTTCTCGCCGAGAACGAAGGCGTTCGCGTCATTTTCGAGAAAAGCTTTCTTTTTTGTAAGTTTCGATATCTCCTGGGTCAGGGGAACATTGTGCCAGTCTGGAAAGTTCGGAGAGAACCTCACAATACCGTTCTCCCTGTCTATCGAACCGGGAGAGCCTATCCCAACATAGGGAGTTTCCTCACCGACAGATACCTCAAGGATTGCTTCTGATATCCTTCTGATCACGTCATCTTTTCCATTGTCAACGAGTGTGTCTCGGGTGATTTTTTTCAGTATCCTTCCGTCTTCACTCACCAGTCCCACCGAGAACGTTGTTCCACCGAGATCAACACCTATCAGTTTCAACTCCAGCACCCCCTGGTATGATCAGTACCTTGCTTTTTCCTTGTCTATCAGTTTCAAAAACTCCTCGTTTGAAGATGTTTCAGCAAGCTTGTTAAGAATCAAAGTCAGCCCCTCTTCCTCTGTCATGGCGGAGAGCATCCTTCGGAGGAGCCATATCTTTTTCAGTGCTTCTTCATCCAGAAGAAGTTCCTCCCGCCTGGTCCCAGAAAGGAGAAGGTTGATAGCGGGAAATATTCTCTTGTTCGCTAGCTGTCTGGAAAGGACGAGTTCCATATTACCCGTTCCCTTGAATTCTTCGAATATAACCTCGTCCATCTTCGATCCGGTTTCTACCAAAGCAGTGGCGATGATCGTGAGGCTACCACCTTCTCTTGTGTTCCTTGCTGCTCCGAAGAATCTCTTCGGCTTGTACAGAGCAGCAGGATCCACACCACCCGTCAGAAGTTTTCCACTCGGGGGAACAACTATGTTGTAGACCCTTGCAAGCCTTGTTAAGCTGTCAAGGAGAATAACCACGTCATAGTTGAACTCAACTAAGCGTTTTGCCATCTCGAGGGTGAGCTCTGCAACTTTCACCTGTTTGTCAGGTGGCATGTCGAAGGGAGCTGCTATGACAATGGCGTTCGTGGATTCTCTTATATCCGTCACTTCCTCGGGTCTTTCATCGACGAGAAGGATGATCCTTATGGTGTCTGGGTGATTCTCTGCTATGCCATTTGCTATCTCCTTCAAGATAGTGGTTTTCCCCGTCTTGGGTGGAGCAACGATCATTCCCCTCTGGCCCTTTCCAATGGGGGCGAAGAGATCTATCAGCCTCGTGGAGTATATCTTCGAATCGGTTTCAAGGATGAAGCGTTCCCTTGGATAGTCCGGTGTGAGATTGTCGAAATTCACCCTTTCGCTGGCCGTTTCGACCGGACGGTAATTTATGGCTTCGATTTTTATCATGGCGAAGTACTTTTCTCCCTCTTTCGGCTTTCTTATGACACCCGATATGATATCTCCTGTGTTCAGATTGAACTTTCTGATCTGAGAAGGGGAAATGTATATGTCATCGTTGCTCGGAAGTAAATTGTCTTCGATACGTCTGAGGAAACCAAAGCCCTCTGGGTGTATCTCCAGAACGCCTTCACCGAAGAAGTAACCAGAGGATTCCGTTTGTGCTTTCAAAATTGCAAATATGAGATCTCGCTTTCTCAAAGAGGTGTATCGAGGAATACCTAGGGATTTTGCTATTTCGTAGAGCTGTTTTATATTCATCGACTCCAGCTCCGATATGCTAATGGTCTTTTGTTCTTCTGACAACTTTCCACCTCCCTAGGGATTGGTGGAAGGAGGAAAAGGCGGGAAAGAAAAAAGGAGGCATCAGTCCTCCTGACTGGATGCCTCCACTAGCTGAACGAGAGACATTTCGGCGGCGTCTCCTCTCCTGAAACCTATTCGAAGTACTCTCACGTAACCGCCTCTCCTTCCAGCATAATTCTTCGCTATTTCGTCCACCAGTTTGTTTGTGAGCCTTCTGTCCCCAAGGACCGCGTTGATCTGTCTTCTCAGATGAACGCCTCTTGCTTTATCGCCGGTTGTGGCAGCTTCTATTGCCTTGCTAACGAGCTTATCCATGAATGTTTTCAATGCTTTCGCTTTGGCTGTGGTGGTCACGATGGATCCGTGTTCAATTATCTCTCTTGAGAGATTCCTCAAAAGGCTTTTTCTGTGACTTCCGTACCTTCCTAGCTTGTGTCTCTTCATCCTATGCCTCATCTCTCATTCCCCCTTCCTGAGCTCGAGTCCAAATTTTTCCTTCAACTTCTTTTTGACCTCGTCGAGAGATTTCTGTCCGAAATTTTTGATCTTCAAGAGCTCATCTTCTGTTCTGCTCATCAGATCACCTATCGTTTCTATTTTCGCTCTCTTGAGGCAGTTCAGAGATCTCACGGACAGTTCCAGTTCGTCTATCTTCTTGCTGTACACATCCAGGTGTTCCCCTCTTTCTTGTTCCTCTCCTTCAACAGCGGCTGCAATTTCTTCTTCGTCCTCTGCAGTGATGACGTACTCCTCGGATATCTTCAGCTCCGGGAGTCCCTCCATGACTATCCTGAAATGGTTTATCAAAATGTCAGCCGCCTTCTGCAACGCTTCTTCGGGTCTTATCGACTTTTTTGTCCATATCTCGAGGATGAGTTTGTCGTAGTCTGTTCTCTTTCCCACACGTACGTTCTCCGTTAAGAAATTCACTTTCATAACTGGACTGAAGACACCGTCGATCGGTATCCATCCCACTTCGGGCTTTTCTTCCCTTTCTAAAACCGGGACAAAGCCCTTTCCAACTTCAGCGTAGATTTCGAAGAAGAGATCGGCTTTTGAATTCAGAGTCGCTATATGAAGATCCGGGTTTGCTACCTCTATACCAGCAGGTGTCTTTATGTCACCAGCCACGAGCTCACCCGGTCCTTTCTTTTCCACTTCCATTTTAATTCTATCTTTGACAGTCACGTTCACACGGAACTGGACTTTCTTCAGGTTCAATATGATGTCAAGAATGTCTTCCTTGACTCCCTCGATGTAATCATACTCGTGGTACTTCTCTGGCTTTATGAATCTCACCCCAACGACCGCAAGCGAGGGTATAGAGGAAAGGAGGACCCTTCTCAAAGCATTACCAATGGTTATGGCGTATCCCTTTTCAAGTGGCGAGAGCGAGAATCTGGTGTAGTAGTAATCTTTCTCTTCTCGCTCTTCCTCCACTCTTAGCCTTTTCGGCATCACAAACTCTATCATTCTCATCACCTCGAGTAGAATTCGATGACGGTTTGCAAGTCGACCGGGAGGTCTGTAACTTCTTCAAGACTCGGATACCTCAAGAAGGTTCCCCTGTAGTTGTCAAAGTCAACCTCTATCCAAGGAACCGTGTTCCTTTCCTTGTTGAGCTCTATGGCCTTTTTGATCACCTCAAGATCTCTGCTCTTCTCCCTGACCTCCACCACATCGTTCGGTCTCAGAAGGTAGCCTGGTATGTCAACCTTTTTCCCATTCACAAGAAAGTGACCATGGTTGACGAGCTGTCTTGCCTGTCTTCGACTGATAGCAAAACCCATTCTGTATACCACGTTATCAAGCCTGGCTTCGAGAAGCTGAATCAGGTTTTCTCGAGTATCGCCTGCTTTCCTCATGGCCTTTTCAACGTACCTTTCGAACTGTCTTTCGAGGATACCGTATATTCTTTTGACCGTTTGCTTAGCCCTGAGCTGTATCCCGTACTGAGTGAGCTTTCTTCTTCTTTGTCCATGCTGGCCTGGAGCGTACGGCCTTCTATCAAATGGACATTTGTCGGTATAGCATTTTTCACCTTTGAGGTAAAGCTTCATGCCCTCTCTTCTGCAAAGCCTGCAGACGGGTCCCGTATACCTTGCCATTCTCTTCCCTCCTCACACTCTTCTCCTCTTTTTGGGTCTGCAACCGTTGAAAGGAATGGGTGTAACGTCCTTTATTTGGTTGATCTCGAGACCGGCTCCTTGAAGTGTTCTGATAGCAGGTTCTCTTCCCGGACCAGGTCCTTTGACCAGAACGTCCACCTTCTTTATGCCCATCCTGAGGGCTTCTCTGGCTACTTTGTCAGCAGCCAACTGCGCGGCATACGGGGTTCCTTTCCTGGTTCCTTCGAAACCGACAGTGCCTCCGCTAGCCCACGTCAGAGTGTTTCCATCCTTGTCCGTGAGGGTGATGATGGTGTTGTTGAAGGTGGATTTTATATGGACAATTCCGTAGTCGAAACTGAGCTTCTTCTGTTTTTTTCTAGCCGACGTTCCTCTCTTTCTGGCCATTTATTTCCCTCCTTCATGAAGTCCTCTTTTTGGTCTTTATCCTGCTGGGCCTTGGACCTTTTCTGGTCCTCGCATTGGATCGAGTTTTCTGACCTCTTACTGGAAGGCCGAGTTTGTGTCTTATACCCCTGTAACATCCTATCTCTATGAGTCTTCTGATGTTGCTTTCCACTTCACTCCTCAATTCACCTTCGACTTTGAAATGATCCTGGATGTACTTGGTTATCTTACTTATTTCTTCATCGGTGAGTTCGCCTACTCTCTTGTCTGGATCCACGCCCGTGTTTTTCAGTATTTCAAGGGATCTACTTCTACCGATCCCGTAGATATAGGTCAGTGCAACCCAGACCTTTTTGTTGTTGGGTAGCTCGACACCTACGATACGAGCCATTCATTTCCCTCCTTCTCAACCTTGCTTTTGATTGTGTTTGGGGTTAACCTTGCAGACGACGTAAACTCTCTTTTTCCTTCTGATTATTTTGCAGTGCTCGCATCTCTTCTTGACAGAAGCTCTCACTTTCATGCTCCTTCACTCCTTTCATTCCGGTTTCTTCCTATAAACGATTCTGCCACGGGTAAGATCGTACACAGAAAGTTCAACGATAACACGATCACCCGGCACCAATCTTATGAAATGCTTCCTCATCCTGCCAGACACGTGAGCCAGGACCTTATGACCATTGTCTAATTCTACTCTAAACATGGCATTTGGTAAAGCCTCTATTATCGTACCTTCCATTCGAATGACATCATCCTTTCCCATTTCATCCCTCCTTGGTCAATATCTCCACTCCACTCTCTGCAATCAATACAGTGTGTTCAAAATGAGCACATCTTGAACCGTCCACGGTCACAGCGGTCCATCCATCGTCCTTCACAATAACCCTCCAGTCTCCCTCACTCACCATAGGTTCTATGGCCAGTGTCATTCCCTTACGAAGAACGATCCCCGTCCCCGGTGTGCCGTAGTTCGGAATCTGAGGATCTTCGTGGAGCTCTCTTCCCACACCGTGTCCCACATAGTCCCTGATAACATTGAAACCAGCTGACTCAACGAATTCTTGTATACAGTAGGACACGTCTCCAAGCCTGATTCCTGGTTTTATGATTCTTATGGCTCTTTCAAGGGCTTCTCTTGTTATCCTCACCAACTCTTCTCCTTTCTTGTCGGTTTCACCAGCTATGTAGGTGACCGCCGCATCTCCGTAAAGTCCTTGATACACCGCCCCTACGTCGATCGATACGATGTCCCCTTCCCTGAAGACCTTCTCTTTCAACGGCAAACCATGAACAACTTCTTCGTTGACCGAAACACAAGTTGCGTATTTGTATCCGTTGTAACCTTTGAAAGCCGGTTTTACTCCATACTTTTTGAAGACCTCCAGAACGATTCTCTCAACATCCCAAGCACTCTTTCCAGGAAGAACAGCTTTCCTTGCCTTACGCAAAGCAACAGCTACCGCTTCTCCAGCACGTCTCATTTTTTTGATCTCTGAAGGTGTCTTTATCCTTATCATTCACCACTCCACCCCATTATTCTAAGAACTTCAGAGACAACGTTGTCAATCCCTATGGTACCATCGATCTTCCTCAACAACCCTGTCTTTTCGTAATAATCTATCACGGGCTGTGTCTTCTCGAGATAAACCTTGTACCTGTGTCTCACCGTTTCCTCCTTGTCGTCGTCTCTCTGTACGAGTTTCACCTTGCAGTCGTCGCACATTTCATCTTCTTTTGGGGGAAGGGAGATCATGTTGTAGATCTTACCACATTTCGGACAAATCCTCCTTGCGGTGAGTCTTTGGACAACCACGTCCTCTGGAACGTCAAAAAGAACGGCGGCTGTGAGCTGCTTGTTTTGAGAACTCAGGAAATCATCGAGAAATTCTGCCTGAGCCACAGTCCTCGGATATCCATCCAGGATGAAACCCTTCTCACAGTCTTTCTCTGAAAGTCTTCTCTTTACAACCTCGTTCACCAGTTTGTCGGGAACCAGTTCTCCTTTCTCCATTATCTCCTTTATTCTCTTTCCAAGTTCGTCATTTTCTTTCTTCACAATCTCTCTGAAGATGTCACCGGTGGATATATGCGGGATACCCGCTTTTTCCTGAATCCGCTTCGCGTATGTACCCTTTCCAGCACCCGGTGGTCCGAGAAACACCAGGTATGCCATCATCTTCTCCCCCTTATTCTACCTTTTTTGAGGAAACCTTCGTAGTGCCTCATCACCATGTGTGTTTCCATCTGCTGAATTATATCTAGAGCGACACCGACGGCGATCAGAGCAGACGTTCCTCCGATCCAAACGTTCACCTTTATGGCTCCCTGGACCAGGTACGGAAGAAGCGCTATGACGACAAGAAAGACCGCTCCAATGAACGTGACCCTGTTCAGCACTCTGTGGAGATATTGCTCGGTTGACCTTCCTGGCCTCAAACCGGGAATATATCCACCGTATTTCTGGATGTTACCGGATATTTCTCTGGGATCGAATATCACAACGCTGTAGAAGTAGGTGAAGAAGAAAACGAGTAGACCATAGATAAGCAGATAGAGGAAACCTCCTGCTCTGAAGAGAGTCTTGAGTGTTTCGTTGTTCGTCATGGAAGCTATTGCCGATGGTATCGAAACGATAGCGCTCGCGAAGATGATCGGAATCACACCACCCTGG
The DNA here is from genome assembly GCF_021162145.1 of Thermotoga sp. NCBI lineage: Bacteria > Thermotogati > Thermotogota > Thermotogae > Thermotogales > Thermotogaceae > Thermotoga > Thermotoga sp. The sequence continues at coordinate 40,420 of NZ_JAGGZH010000026.1, read as the reverse complement.
TTCACCTTTATAGGTAGGTAAGTGCTCGCTCCTCCATAGACTCTTCTCCCAGTAACCCTTCTTGCGTACTGGATGGTGATCCGTCTTTCTGCTTGCTGAACAAGGATGATACCAAAGACGGTAATGAGAGCAATAGCGATCAGGAAGATCCACTCCAGTATGTTAAGACCACCGAGGTAGGCCCTTCTGACGTAGCTAGGGTACCTCGCCACTATTCCCGCGAAGATTAAAACGGAAATACCGTTACCTATACCTCTTTCAGTGATTCTTTCACCGAGCCAGAGCAGAAACATCGTTCCCGCCAGCATGGATATGGTAGAAAGGATAATGAACTGGAGTGCGTTCACTTCGGGAGCCACCATGTCGGGGTTCGACCGAGCAAGAGAAAAAGATATGAAAAACGCCTGGAAGCCTCCTATCAGGAGTGTAAGACGTCTTGTATAGGTTGCAAACTTCTTTCTTCCCTCTTCACCTTCCCTGAGTGTCTCCTTCAATGAAGGCATGACGGAGGCAAGAAGTTGAAGTATGATCGATGCAGTAATGTAGGGTGTGACACTCATGGTGAAGACAGAGAATCGACTCAAGGCACCTCCAGTGAACACATCGTAGAAACTTAGAATACCGGCAACACCAGCTGTTTCTGCTATCCTCTTGAAGATTTCCCCCCACGCTTCCAGATTCAAACCAGGAACGGGGATGTAGATCCCCATCCTAAAAACGATCAAAGCGAGGAAGGTAAAGATTATCCTGCTCCGCAGCTCCGGTATTTTGAAAGCGTTTCTGAGGGCTTGCCACATTTATATCACCTCAGCCTTACCACCAGCGCTTTCTATCTTCTCCAACGCGCTCTTGCTGAAAGCGTGTGCTTTGACGGTCAGAGGTTTGGTGAGTTCTCCATCTCCGAGTATTTTTATACCGTCCTTCATATCCTTTACGATCTTTCTCTCGAGGAGTTTTTCAGGTGTGACCTCCTCATTTGCCTCGAACTTTTCCTCGAGTACTTTGACGTTCACAACGGCGTAGACCTTCTTGTTTATGTTCTTGAAGCCTCTCTTAGGAAGCCTCCTCTGAAGGGGAGTCTGTCCTCCTTCGAACCAGGGGTGAACCTTTCCAGTTCCTCTTGCCTTCTGACCTTTGTGCCCTCTTCCGCTCGTTTTTCCATGGCCGGAGCCTGGACCTCTTCCTACTCTCTTTCTTTTTTTCATGGCTCCGGGAGTAGGTCTTAAGTCCTCAAGCCTCATGCGTCGCTACCCCCTTCCTCGACCTCTTCCACCTCTACGAGGTGCTTGACCTTTCTGATCATTCCTCTGATTTGAGGGCAGTCATCTTTGATGACCACCTGATTCATCCTCCTGAGTCCAAGTCTTTTCACCGTGTCTTTTTGATCCCACGAGTAACCAATGGGGCTTTTTACGAGTTTTATTTTCAGTTTTTTAGGCATTGTTCTCCCTCCTCACACCTTTGTACACTTCTTCAACTGTGATGTCTCTGAGCTTTGCTACTTTTCTTGGATCAAGAAGTTCTTTCAGTCCGTCTATCGTAGCCATCGCGAGGTTCAGAGGATTGGTGGACCCGAGTGCTTTCGTGAGGATGTTCTGAATTCCAGCGAGTTCCACGACTGCTCGTACCGTTCCACCCGCTATGATACCCGTACCTGGTGCAGCAGGTTTTAGAAGCACCTTAGAAGCGTCCTGTCTTCCGATCACCTCGTGGGGGATCGTACCGTTGATTACGGGAACTTCTATCACATTCTTTTTGGCCTCGGAGATAGCCTTCCTAATGGCCTCTGGAACTTCTCTTGCTTTGCCTATTCCCAGACCGACTTTACCGTTTTTGTTTCCAACAACAGCGACGACCCTGAAGCTGAGATTTTTCCCACCTTTTGTAACCTTAGACGTTCTTCTGATCTCTATTATCTTCTCTTCAAACTCCTCATATTGAATTTCTTTCATGACCTCCTGTGTTTCCACAGTATCACCCTCCCTCAGAATTCGAGTCCAGCTTCCCTGGCTCCATCTGCCAGAGCTTTGACCCTACCGTGATATTTGTATCCTCCTCGGTCGAACACGACCTTCTTTATTCCCTTTTCAAGGGCTCTTTTCCCAATGAGAAGACCTACTTTCCTTGCAGCTTCTACGTTCCATGTTTTTTGAAGATTCTCTCTCAGCTCGGGATCGAGTGTGGATGCGAAAACAAGAGTATGTCCTGTTGTGTCATCTATGATCTGGGCATATATGTGCTTGTTACTTCTGAACACACAAAGCCTGGGTCTTTCGGGAGTACCAAAGACCTTCTTTCTGACCCTTTTGTGCCTTCTGATTCTTCGCTCGTTTCTGGACTCCTTCTTTATCATACAACAACCCCCTTTTATGCTTTCTTACCTTCCTTCTGTCTCACCACTTCACCGACGTACCTGATACCCTTACCGGTGTAAACGTTCGGTGGCCTGAATGCCCTTATCTCAGCCGCCACCTGTCCTACTCTCTGTTTGTCGATGCCGGAGACGATGATCCTGTTTGGGGCCGGGACTTCTATTTTCACGTCACTTGGTATCTCGTAGACAACGGGGTGTGCGTAACCAAGGTTCATCACGAGGGTGTTTCCCTGAAGCTGCGCCCTGTAGCCTATCCCTACTATTTCAAGCTCTTTTTTGTAACCTTCTGTAACACCGATTACCATGTTCCTGACGAGAGACCAATAAGTTCCCTGGAACATCTTTACTTTTCTCCAGTCAGACTTTCTCCTGACCTGATCCTCGTTTGGTCTTACCCAGATTTTCCCATCTTCAACCTCTATCTTCACGTAAGGGAGAAATTCCTGAGTCAGCTCCCCCTTGGGACCTTTCACTTTAACAGTACTGTCCTTCACTTCAACGGTGACACCCTGAGGAATATCTATGGGCTTTTTTGCGAGTCGAGACATTCAAGACACCTCCTCACCAGACGTAGGCGATTACTTCTCCACCAACTCCAAGCTGACGCGCTTCTTTGTCCGTGAGAACACCCTTTGAAGTGGTGAGTATAGCTATTCCAAGGCCATTTTTTACTTTGGGTATGTGGTCTTTGTCAACGTAGACTCTTCTTCCCGCGTGTGAAACTCTGACAATTCCATGGATAACCCTTTCCCTGTTCTTTCTACCACCTTTGTATTTGAGATAGACTCTCAGTATGCCCTGTTTCCCATCCTCAATGTATTTGTAGTCGGCTATGAAACCTTCCCTTTTCAAGATTTCACATATCTTTCTTTTGAGATTGGAAGCGGGAATGTCGGTATATTCTTTGAAAACCATGTTTGCATTTCTGATCCTCGTTAGCATATCGGCAATTGGATCACTCCACACAGTACCATCCCTCCCTTACCAACTTGCCTTCCGGACGCCGGGGAGCTTTCCCTCCAGGGCAAGCTTTCTAAAGCAAACCCTGCAAAGACCGAATTCTCGATAAACTGCCCTTGGACGTCCACAGATATGACACCTGGTATACTCACGAACCTTGTATTTTTTGGGTTTCTTCCATCTTTCTATCATCGCTTTCTTGGCCATTTATCTCACCTCCATTTATCCTCTTTTGAAAGGCATTCCAAAGAGTTCAAGAAGTCTCTTGGCTTCCTGATCCGTTTTTGCGGTCGTGACGATCGTGATGTCCATTCCCTGGATTCTTCTCACTTCATCGGGGCTCAGCTCCGGAAATACCAGTTGTTCGGAGAGGCCGAAAGAGTAGTTCCCTCTTCCGTCAAAAGAGTTCGGATCCAGTCCTCTGAAGTCCCTCACCTTCGGAAGCACGATGTTTATGAGCTTATAGAGGAAGTTGTACATCAGCGCCTTCCTGAGGGTGACCTTGAGACCGATTGGCATTCCCTTCCTTATTTTGAAGTTGGATATGCTCTTCCTTGCCCTGGTGACAACAGGTTTTTGTCCGGTGATCTTTGCGAGTTCGTTCGCGTGTTTTTCAATGAGATCGTAGTTTCTGGCGCCTTCTCCGATTCCCATGTTCACAACGATCTTGACCAGTTTGGGTACCTGATGGATGTTCTTGTAGTTGAATTCCTTCATCAAAGCGGGAACAATCTCCTTTTCATACTTTTCCTTCAGAGGAACGTATTCAAATCTCATACCGATTCCTCCCTCAATCTTTGTCAATGATCTCACCACACTTTTTACAATATCTCACCTTTTTTCCATCCTCAGTAAACTTGTACCCCACTCTCGTTCTTCTATCGCAAGCGGGACAGACAACCATGACCTTACAGGCATAAATCGGTGCTTCCCTCTCTATAATTCCACCTTCCCGAAGTTGAGGGATGGGCCTTTGATGCTTCTTCACCATGTTCACACCTTCGACTATCACCTTGTTCTCCTTCGGCAGAACTCTGAGAACTTTTCCTCTCTTTCCCTTATCTTTCCCAGAGATCACTTCGACCAAATCTCCCTTTTTTATCCTCATCTTCATATCACCTCACCAAACTTCTGGTGCGAGAGACACGATTTTCATGAAGCCTTTTTCACGAAGTTCCCTAGCGACGGGTCCAAATATTCTCGTTCCCCTTGGGGCGTTGAATTTGTCGATGAGAACGGCCGCGTTATCGTCGAATCTGATGTAAGTACCATCGCTTCTTCTGATCTCTTTTTTCGTTCTCACAATGACTGCTCTTACCACATCACCTTTTTTCACGTCGGAATTGGGAATAGCGTCCCTGACAGAACACACTACAATGTCCCCAATCGTTCCGTACTTTTTGTGGAAACCACCGAGAACTCTTATAACCCTGAGCTTTTTGGCGCCAGAATTGTCAGCCACGTTGAGATAGGTCTCCTGTTGGATCATGACTCAGCCCCTCCTTTTTCCTCGACCACTTCCCTTTCGATTTCTTCAAGCTCGTCCTGGACCTCCTCTTCTTCCTTCAAAACTTTCTCAGGTTCAAATCGCTTTATGATCCTCACAACTCTCCATCTTTTGGTCTTGCTGAGAGGTCTGGTCTCTTCTATTTCAACGACATCCCCTACTTTGCATTCGTTCTTCTCATCATGGGCGTGGTACTTCTTGGTTCTCTTGATGTATTTTTTATAAAGAGGATGCTGCACATACCTTTCCACTGCCACAACGACTGTTTTATCCATTTTATCGCTCACGACCGTTCCTATCATTCGTTTCCTGGGCATGGTTTCACCTCCTTATACCTAGCTCCCTCTCCCTGAGAATGGTCTTTATCCGCGCGATGTCTCTTTTTGTCAGTTTTATGAGTGAGGTGTTCTTCAACTGCCCCATAGCCAGCTGGAACCTCAACTCCATCAGTTGCTTCTTCTTCTCTTCAAGGAGATTTCTCAGTTCTTCATCCGTGTAATTTCTGAGCTCAGAAGCCTTCATACCGCTTCACCCCCAATGTGATGACGGGGTACTATCTTCGTGGCAATCGGCAATTTGCTGGCAGCATATCTGAGAGCTTCGTGAGCCGTTTCTTCATTCACGCCGGCTATTTCGAAGAGGATCTTTCCAGGTTTCACAACGGCAACCCATCCTTCCACGTTTCCCTTTCCCTTACCCATCCTGGATTCAGCGGGTTTCTTCGTGTAAGGTTTGTCGGGGAATATCCTTATCCAAATCTTACCTGCTCTTTTCATAACCCTCATCATTGCTATTCTGCAGGCCTCTATCTGCTGGGCTGTTATCCAGGCCGGTTCAAGCGCCTTGAGACCCCATTCACCGAACTGAACGAGAGTTCCTCCTTTTGCTTTTCCCTTCAACCTTCCTCTCTGTTGCTTTCTATACTTAACCCTTCTGGGCATCAACATGGTGATTACCTCCCTTAGATATCAGCGTCTCCTTTGTAAATCCACACTTTGACACCAATGGTACCGTACTTTGTCCAAGCGACAGCCGTTCCGTAGTCTATGATCGCCTTTATCTTTTGAAGCGGAAGTCTTCCCCTGAGGTACCATTCTCTCCTCGCTATTTCCGCGCCACCGAGTCTTCCGGCGACCATCACCTTTATTCCCTGAGCGCCTTTTCTCATGGCGTTTGTGATGGCTCTTTTCATAGCTACTTTGTAAGATGCTCTTTTTTCTATACGAGAGGCTATAGATTCAGCAACAAGTTGTGCATCGAGTTCGGGCGTTTTTATTTCTTCAATGTTAATAATCATTCTTCTGTTGAACTTCTTTTCCAGCTCTTCTCTCAAACTCGTAATTTCCGTTCCTTTCCTTCCTATGATGATACCAGGCCTTGCCGTTTTCACCGTGATGTTGACCCTTTCAGCATCGGGCCTTTCTATGTAGACTTCGCTAATTCCAGCGTGGTAGTACTTGTTCTTTATTATCTTCCTTATCTCTTCATCTTCGAGGAGCCATTCCTTGTAGTTTTTCTCGTTGAACCATTTTGCCTGCCAATCGGCGCTCAGTCCGAGCCTGAATCCTCGGGGATGCACCTTCTGACCCACTTTATCACCTCACTCTTTGGATAATATCTTTTTTTCTAGTTCCTCCAGAGCTCTTCTATACTCTTCTTCCCTGGTGCGGTCTCTTACAACAACGGTGATATGAGACATTCTCCTTTTAATTATGTCTGCTCTTCCTCGTCCCCTGGGCCAGATTCTTTTCAGTCTTGGCCCATCGTTCACATAACACTCAGCAACGTAAAGATTATCGGCATCGAGGCCGAAATTGTTCTCAGCATTCGCAACAGCTGATTTCAGGACCTTTTCGATGATCCTGGCAGCCTTTTTGGGAGAGAACGCGAGTATCTGGAACGCTTCTTCAACGGACTTTCCTCTTATCGTGTTCGCCACTGCCCTCGCTTTTCTTGGAGAAATGCGGATATACTTTGCAACAGCCCTGGCTTCTATCCTCGGAAGAGAAGCTAGAAGTTCCTTTCTCTTTCTATGGAAAAGCGAACGCTTCAGCCCGTTCCTCGGTATCTGGAGCCTCATTGGTTCCCCTCCTCACTTCTTCAATTCGCCTTTTTTCGCCTTTTTGTCAGCGTGACCTCCGAATCTCCTGGTTGGGGCAAACTCCCCAAGTCTGTGTCCTACCATGTTTTCTGTGATGTAAACTGGTATGTGCTTCATACCGTTGTAAACGGCTATCGTGTGCCCAACCATCTCGGGTATGATCATGGAGGCCCTGCTCCAGGTCTTTATTACTTTCTTTTCTCCTGTTTCGTTGAGTTTTCTGATCTTCTCCAAGAGTTTTCTATCTACATAGGGGCCCTTCTTCTTAGAGCGACCCACTCAATTCACCTCCTTACACTTCGTTTCTCCTTCTGACGATGAATTTGTCAGATGGCTTCTTGCCGCGTCTCGTCTTGTAACCCTTGGTGGGCAAGCCCCAGGGACTGGTTGGATGATGTCCTTTGCCTCTGCCTTCACCACCGCCATGTGGATGGTCCACCGGGTTCATGGCAACTCCCCTGACATGTGGTCTCCTGCCCAGCCACCTCACCCTTCCCGCTTTTCCGTGTACTTCGTTTTTGTGATCCTCATTACCGACCATACCCACCGTTGCATAACATTTAACGTGGATCTTTCTCAGTTCCCCGGACGGCATCCTCAACAATGCGTAATCTCCTTCTTTTGCCATAATCTGGCAGTAAGTCCCGGCTGCTCTCGCAATCTGGCCTCCCTTGCCAGGAATGAACTCAACGTTGTGTACGAGCGTTCCAACGGGAATCTTCTCCAGTGGCAAGGCGTTTCCAGGTTTTATCTCTGCGTCAGGACCACTCATGAGCGTGTCACCAACTTTGATACCTTTCGGAGCAAGGATGTACCTCTTCTCTCCATCCGCGTAAAAAAGAAGCGCTATCCTGGCAGATCTGTTCGGGTCGTATTCGATAGCCATGACCTTTGCAGGAATCCCAGCTTTATCGTATCTCTTGAAATCTATGATCCTGTATCTTCTTTTGTGTCCTCCACCCCTGTGTCTGACGGTTACTCTGCCGTGATGGTTCCTACCGCCTGTCTTCTTCAAAGGAGCAAGCAAGGACTTTTCCGGCTCCGTTTTTGTGATATCGGAAAAATCAGAGATTACCATGAAACGCCTGCCCGGGGTAACTGGTTTAAATCTTCTGAGTCCCATGACTTCACCCCTCTCAATGTTCGCCTTCCAGCTCTTTGATGGTATAACCTTCTTTGAGAGTTACTATTGCCTTTTTCCAGCTGCGAGTCCTTCCTTCGAATATACCCCTTCTCTTTGGCTTGGGTTTAATGTTGATGACGTTCACCTTCTCCACCTTGACGTTGAATATTTTTTCCACTGCCTCCTTTATTTGGTTTTTGTTCGCAAGCGGATTCACTTCGAAGACGTATTTCCTTTGCTCCCGGAGTCCCAAAGCTTTTTCTGTGATTATGGGTCTGACCAGCACATCATTCAGTGAGAGCTTTTCTTGCTTCATTTCCGAGCACCTCCTCTATCTTGGAGACCATATCTTTGGTGAGAATCAGGTAATCGTACTTGAGCATGTCAAAAACGTTGAGACCATCTATTCTTACCGCTTTTTCACCATTTTTGCTGTTGTTTGGATTATCCGCTATTATCACTTTTACGTTTGGAAGATTTCTTCCAGAGAGTTTCACGTTAATGTAGCCTTCTTCTTTCCACGGAAGAGCGATCAAAGCTTTTTTATCGGCGAGATCAAGATTCTGAAGAACTTCTTTCAAGGACCTCGTTTTCGGCCTTTCGAACTTCAGATCTTCGAGTACCAGGAGTCTGCTCTCCCTGAACTTGATAGACAGGGCGGATCGCAGTGCGAGTCTCTTCATCTTTTTGTTGAGTTTCTTGCTCCAATCTCTTGGCTTTGGACCGTGGGCTACGCCTCCATGTCTCCAGATAGGAGATCTTATGGATCCGTGTCTTGCTCTTCCTGTGTGTTTCTGTGGCCAAGGTTTTCGACCACCGCCGGAGACCTCACCTCTTGTTTTTGTAGAGGCAGTACCAGCCCTCCTGTTGGAGAGCTGCATGTCCACATATCTCCACATCACGTCATAGTTCGGTTCGATGTTGAAGACAAAATCACTGATCTCCAGAGTACCGACTTTCTCTCCCTTCACGTTAAAAAGGTCTACCTGAGCCATCTTCTATTCCTCCTCCACTGTTACTTTTTCGGGGCTTTGGCGCTTCTGATCAGAACAAGTCCGCCCCTCGCTCCAGGGACTCCACCTTTAATCGCTATTAGATCATTTTCTGGATCGACGTCTATGACCTGTAAATTTCTGATGGTTATCCTCTCGTTTCCATATCTTCCTGGCATTTTTTTGCCTTTCCATATCTTTGCAGGTTCAGTATGTTGACCGACGGATCCAAGTTCTCTGTGGAATTTGGAACCATGGCTCCTTGGACCACCACTGAATCCCCATCTTTTCATTGCTCCTGCGAATCCTCTTCCCTTGGACCAACCGGTAACGTCCACGTATTCCCCTTTCTCGAATATATCGACCTTTATAACCTGTCCGGGTTCGTATTCGTCGGGGTTGTCTACTCTGAACTCCTTGAGTATCTTCATCGGTTCAACACCGAACTTTTTGAAGTGACCGGCAAGAGGCTTGTTCACCTTTTTTGCTTTTTCAAATCCAAGTTGAACAGCGTTGTATCCATCTTTTTCAGCTGTTTTCCTCTGAACAACAACACAAGGGCCTGCTTTTATGACAGTAACCGGGACCGCTTCGTTACCAACAAAGACTCTCGTCATGCCGATTTTTCTTCCTATTATCATCTTCATCAAAGACACCTCCAGGGATTACAGTTTGATCTCAACGTCGACACCTGCTGGGAGATTTATCCTCATCAAAGCGTCGATGGTTTTTGGAGATGGATCTATGATGTCTATCAGCCTTTTATGAACTCTCTTCTCGAAATGCTCTCTGGAGTCTTTATGTTTCATAGGAGATCTCAACACACAGTAAAGTGTCCGTTCAGTGGGCAAAGGAATTGGACCGGACACCTTAGAGTTTGTTGATTTTGCAACCTCTACTATTTTCTTTGCAGATTCATCAAGCAACTCATGGTCGTAGGCTTTGAGTTTTATCCTTATCTTCTGTCCAGGCATATTCTAAGCACCCTCCCTCTTCTCTTAGGAAGGAGGGGGAAAATTCCCCCTCACTCAATAACCTCTGTGACGGCACCAGCTCCAACCGTTCTTCCGCCTTCTCTTATAGCGAATCTCTGTCCTTTCTCGATGGCCACAGGGTAGATGAGTTCTATTTCCATTTCAACGTGGTCTCCAGGCATCACCATTTCGACTCCTTCTGGAAGTCCCACAATTGCTCCTGTAACATCAGCGGTTCTTATGTAGAACTGAGGTTTGTAACCCTTCGTGAACGGTGTGTGCCTTCCGCCTTCCTCCTTTTTCAAAACGTAGACTTCCGCTTTGAATCTTTTGTGAGGTTTGATGCTTCCGGGTGCCGCAAGAACCTGCCCTCTCTCAACTTCATCTTTGTCGATACCTCTGAGCAGACATCCCACGTTGTCTCCGGCGATACCCTCATCGAGTTCTTTTCTGAACATTTCAACGCTTGTTACAACCGTTTTCCTTATCTCGTAACTGAGTCCTATGATCTCAACTTCGTCACCAGGTTTGATTCTTCCTCTTTCAATCCTTCCGGTGACAACGGTTCCTCTTCCTGTGATGGAGAAGACATCCTCAATGGGCATGAGGAACGGTTTGTCAACCTCCCTCTGAGGATCGGGAATGTAGTTGTCCATAGCATCGAGCAGCTCCTGAATAGGTTTGTAGGCTTCGTGGTTTGGATCATCCGGGGCTTCAAGGGCTTTCAACGCGGATCCTTTTATAACAGGTACCTCGTCGCCGGGATATTCGTACTGGCTCAAAAGGTCCCTCACTTCCATCTCAACAAGTTCGATGAGTTCAGGGTCATCGACCATGTCCGTTTTGTTGATGAAAACGATCATGTAAGGAACCTCAACTTGCCTTGCGAGGAGCACATGTTCCCTCGTCTGTGGCATGGGTCCATCGGTTGCGGCAACGACAAGAATGGCTCCATCCATCTGGGCAGCACCAGTGATCATGTTCTTGATGTAGTCGGCGTGGCCAGGACAGTCGATGTGTGCGTAGTGCCTTTTCTCCGTTTCGTATTCAACATGTGTGATGTTGATGGTGATACCTCTTGCCTTCTCCTCAGGAGCCTTGTCGATCTGATCGTAAGGTACGTACTGTGCAAGACCTTTGAGAGAGAGGTACCTCGTTATGGCTGCTGTCAGTGTGGATTTTCCGTGGTCGATATGTCCAATGGTTCCAACGTTAACATGGGGTTTTGTTCTTACAAACTTTTCCTTCGCCATATTCTCCCTCCTTAAACAACTTTAATGATCTTCTCGGCGATTTTCTCCGGGACCTCTTGATAGTGAGAGAACTGCATGATGTAACTCGCTCTTCCCTGGCTCAAAGATCTCAGTGTTGTGGCATATCCAAACGTTTCAGAGAGAGGAACTTTTGCCACTATAACCTTCAAGTGGCCTCTCGTTTCGAGAGATTCCACCTTCGCCCTTCTGGAATTGAGGTCAGCGATGATGTTCCCCATGTACTCTTCCGGGGTGGTGATCTCCAGTTTCATGATCGGTTCAAGAAGGATGGGTTGTGCCTTTCTCATTGCCTCTTTAAACGCCATAGAGGCAGCTATTTTGAAGGCCATCTCAGACGAGTCAACTTCGTGGTATGATCCGTCGAGCACGATCGCTCTTATTCTCACAACAGGATACCCTGCAAGAAGGCCTGACAACATCGCTTCTTTGATCCCCGCTTCGATGGCAGGCATGAACTCCTTTGGAATTACACCACCAACAGTTTTATCGATGAATTCAAAGTTTTTATCCTCTTCCTCCGGTATAGGTTCAATTCTAAGGATAACATGACCGTATTGTCCTCTACCACCGGTTTGTCTGATGTACTTCCCTTCTGCCTCGGCAGTTTTTTTGATGGTCTCTCTGTAGGCCACCTGGGGTTGCCCGACTCTGACGTTGACGCCGAATTCTCTCTTCAATCTGTCGACGATTATTTCGAGATGCAATTCTCCCATACCGGAGATTATCGTCTCTCCGGTTTCTTTGTCCACTTTCACCTGCAGAGTAGGGTCTTCTTCAGACAGTGCCAGAAGCGCTTTTACCAGCTTGCCTTCGTCGTTTTTCGTCACCGGTTCGATGGCAAGAGATATGACTGGCTCTGGGAAATCAATCTTCTCCAGAACGATTGGTTCTTTCTCGTCACAGAGAGTGTCTCCCGTCTGAGAAACTTTCAGCCCAACTCCTGCTGCTATATCACCCGGCCTGACGTAATCGACCTCTTCTCTCTTGTCAGCATGCATGAAGACAATCCTGGAAATTCTTTCCTTCTGATCTTTTGTGGAATTGTACACGTAACTTCCTTTTTCTAGCCTTCCAGAGTATACTCTGAAGTACACCAGTTTCCCTATGTATGGGTCTACCTGGACCTTGAAGACAAGGGCTGTGAATGGCTCGCTTTCATCCGGTTTTCTGTAAATGACCTCGCCATTAGAGACTCTCCAACCTTTTACTGGTGGAAGATCTAGAGGAGACGGAAGATAATCCACAACGGCGTCCAGCAGGGGTTGTATTCCTTTGTTCATCTTTGCTGCACCGCATAGAACGGGAACTGCTTTGTTCTCTATAGTGGCTTTTCTCAATACCTTCTTGATTTCCTCTTCTGTGATCTCTTCTCCCTCAAGATATTTCTCGAGTATTGTCTCATCCAGCTCCGCCAATTTCTCCAGCATCTCCTCTCTTCTCAATTCTGCCTCTTCTTTCAGCTCCTCTGGAATCTCCCTCTCTTCGTACACAGCACCATCCTCACTGATCCAATAGATCGCCTTCATTTTTATGAGGTCTATTATTCCTTGGAAATCTTTTTCACTTCCAATGGGCATTTGAATGGGTACAGGGTTGGCCCTGAGCTTTGTAACAAGCGTCTCGACCGCCATGTGGAAATCTGCTCCAACTTTATCCATCTTATTCATGAAGGCTATCCTGGGGACGTTGTACTTGTCTGCCTGCCTCCAAACGGTTTCTGACTGTGGTTCAACACCTGCCGTCACATCGAAGACGGCTATTGCACCGTCGAGTACGCGAAGTGCTCGCTCGACTTCAGCTGTGAAGTCAACGTGTCCGGGTGTATCAATTATGTTGATTCGATATCCCTTCCAGAAACACGTCGTGGCGGCAGATTGTATCGTAATGCCCCTTTCTTTTTCCTGAGGCATCCAGTCTGTGGTCGTATTCCCTTCGTCAACGTCCCCTATGAAGTGTTTTCTTCCGGTGTAGTACAAAATCCTCTCCGTCGTAGTTGTTTTCCCGGCGTCGATGTGTGCCATTATACCGATGTTCCTAAGCTTGTCCAGGTCAACGTATCTCGCTTCCACATTCTTCATAACCCATCACCACCTGTAGTGCGCAAAAGCTCTGTTCGCCTCTGCCATTCTGTGGGTGTCTTCCTTCTTCTTGATGGCCGCACCCGTATTGTTGTAGGCTGCCATGATCTCCTCGGCCAGCTTCTCTTTCATGGGCCGTCCTTTTTTGGCTCTTGCAGCCTCCACGATCCACCTTATAGCAAGGGAAGTTCTTCGCGGTTCTTGAACTTCAATGGGAACCTGATAGGTTGCACCTCCAACCCTTCTTGGTCTCACTTCGAGAACGGGTTTTACATTCTCAACAGCCTGCTTGAAGACCTCGAGAGGATCTTTTTTCATCTTCTCTTTGATGATGTCGAAAGCACCGTAGACGATCTTCTGAGCGATCGTCTTCTTTCCGTCCCACATTACTTTGTTTATCAGCTTTGCCACCAGAACATCCCCGTAGACAGGATCGGGTGGTATTTGTCTTCTTTCAGCTCTCCTTCTACGCACCCACAGTCACCTCACTTCTTTTGATCCTTGGGTCTCTTGGTACCGTATTTACTTCTGGACTGCCTTCTTCCTTCGACTCCAGCTGCGTCCAGAGCGCCCCTTATAATCTTGTACCTGACGCCTGGAAGGTCTTTTACCCTTCCACCCCTGACAAGAACAACTGAGTGTTCCTGAAGGTTATGACCTATACCCGGTATGTACGCTGTGACTTCTATACCATTGGAAAGCCTGACCCTTGCGATTTTTCTGAGAGCAGAGTTCGGCTTCTTCGGTGTCATGGTGGAGACCTTTATACAGACACCTCGCTTCTGGGGATTTCCCTGAAGAGCGGGAGCCTTCGATTTCTTCTTTTTAGGTTTTCTTCCATGCCTGATCAATTGATTGATAGTCGGCATCTTCATCCTCCCTTCCTTCTACCTCAAGCCAAGCCAGGCTTTTATTTTACTCTTTAAACAAACGATTGTCAACAGAAGAGACCTCTGATCAATTTACCATAAGTAGCTTAAGGGTTTGTTTAAGATAAAGTGAACTTTGAGAGAATTCTTTCTATGGCTTCTTTCGAATCATTCACGTCCATGAGCATCTTTTCGAATGGACACACGTTTTTTCCATCTTTCGATAGCACAAAAGGCACCTTCTTTTCATAAGAAAACGGTACACTGTGTTTCTTCAACAAATCGATGGCACCTTCACTGATAACAAGAGCGTGAATAAAGGAGGGTTTCAGTTCCACAAAAAAGAAGGCCGCCGCTCTTCCAACGAGCTTGTCTACCACCGTACATCCGGACAGATCTTCAAAAGATCGATAGACCTCAATTAGAGGCTTCAAACCGTTTTCTGCGCTTTCAAAGATCACTTGGTTGTTCCTTATCACAATCAAACTCAGACCTCTCTCCTTAAAGAAATTCCTCACTCTCTCAACAGTACTTTCCACAGCTTTCACTCTCCTGCATGTAGTAGTATAATTTCCTTATGAAAAAGTATACCAGTTTGGAGGTGGAAACCACGGTCACTGTGAGGAAAGTTAGGCTTCCCGAGGATGTGGCCATGCTGGAGATATTCGGACAGTACGATAGAAGAGCGAGGTACCTCAAAAAGATGTTCAATGTAGATCTTGCGGTTCGGGGTAGCGAAATCCTTATAAGAGGTTCAGACGAAAAGAATGTGGAAGCAGCGCATCGAGTCTTAGATGAAATCATATCCATAACGAGAGATGGGCATTTGCTGGATTGGACTGAGTTTGAGTACTTGGTGGAAAAAGTCTCGAACGCGGAGAGCGTAAAAGAGGTTTATTCAAAGAGTAACGGAGGACCCGTCATTGGAAAAAAAGTGAAGCCCAAAACCTTGGGACAGAAGAGATACCTGGAAGCGATCGAAAAGAACGACGTGGTCTTCGTGATAGGACCAGCTGGTACGGGAAAAACGTACCTAGCAGTGGCCATCGCTCTCGACTATCTGAAAATGGGCAAAGTGAACAGGATTATTCTGACAAGGCCAGCAGTTGAAGCTGGAGAAAAGCTTGGTTTCCTGCCCGGGGATTTAGCTGAAAAAGTGGAACCCTACCTGAGACCTCTGTACGATGCCATAATCGACATCACCTCTCCAGATAAATTCAACAGTTATCGCGAAAGAGGTATCATAGAGATCGTGCCACTTGCCTACATGAGGGGACGCACGCTGAACAACTCTTTTATAATCCTGGATGAAGCCCAGAACACCACCTATCAACAGATGAAAATGTTCCTGACCAGGCTTGGATTCAACTCAAAGGCGGTTGTAACTGGTGACATTACTCAAGTTGATATAGAGGAGGAGAAATCTGGCCTCATAGAGTGTCAGAAAATATTAAAGGGTATATCTGGGATAGAATTCGTGTATCTCGATGAAAGTGACGTTGTGAGACATCCTCTTGTGAAGAAGATCATAAAAGCTTATGAGGAATACGAAAGGCTGAGAAAATCATGAATCGAAAGCGATTGCTTGTGGTAGCAGTAACCATACTTTTGTCCCTGCTGATAGCACATATCCGCACAGGGTTTCAACCTCTGAAACTGGTTTCGGAAGGTGTCGTTACTTTCGTGATTTGGTTTTCATTGGTGGAAACAAGTGTCAAGTATTTCAGAAAATACTCTCTCAGTGAGGTTTATACTTACACACATCTTCTTTTGATTCTGCTGGGAGCTGCCTTTATCGGACTTTCCCTTCCAGAAATAGGTCCGTTCATGACGCCACTTTACATACCAGTTGCATTGATGAGTCTGATCTTCAACTTTGAGATCGCTTTAACGAGTGGTGTTCTTCTCTCCGTTGTTTCTATGTACAGATGGTACTCCGATGTCAGCTTGATGCTGCCCTTTCTCTTGATGGTTTTCATCGCTGCAAAAACTCTTTCAAAGGCCGACAGAAGACTCGATGTTATGAAATCGTCTGCTCTGACGTCGCTGGCACTTGTAGGAGCACATCTTTTCATGAAGATCGCCCTGGGTATCGAATACTCTCAGTACGATTTCCTAGCTGCTCTTCTCAATCCGATTCTCTCGGGCGTGATGGTGCTGGGCATCCTTCCGTACGTGGAGTACACAAGTCGTCTCTATTCCAACCTCGGTCTCATCGAATTTGGAAACTTGAATCATCCTCTTCTCAAAATGCTTGCCATGAAAGCTCCTGGGACATACTATCACAGTGTGATCGTAGCGAACCTGGCAGAAGCAGCTGCAGAGAGGATAGGAGCGAATCCTACCCTGGCCCGAATAGGTGCTTACTATCACGATATAGGTAAGATGAAAAGGCCTCACTTTTTCACGGAAAACATAAGGGATGGTAAAAATCCTCATGAGGACATTACTCCTTCTTTGAGTCATCTTGTTCTCAACGAGCACGTAAAATACGGAATAGAACTGGCACGCAAGCACCGTCTTCCTCTACTCGTGGAGTTCATAATCCCACAGCACCATGGGACCAGATCGCAGAAGTACTTCTACTACAAAGCCAAGCAGCAGTTCGAGGACATACCAGAAGAGGAATTCCGGTATCCGGGTCCGAAACCGCAGTTCAAAGAAGCCGCTATCATCATGCTTGCTGATTCCGTGGAAGCAGCATCCAGAAGCTTGAAAAATCCTTCCGTGCCCCAGATAAAAGAATGTGTGGAAGATGTTATTTCCTCTATCTTCTTCGAGAGACAACTCGATGAGTCCGGCATCACTTTGAGCGAACTGGAGAAGATCTCAGATGCCTTTCTACAGGTGCTTGTCAACATATCCAGTTCTAGGATAGAGTATCCAGAAGAAGCAAAACTGCAGAAGGTGGTAAGGATAAATGGTCGAAATTCTGGGTGAAGGAAAAGGGAAAGAAATCTTGAAAAGTTTGAGTGAAAAATTAGATGAGATTGTAAAGAAAGAGATAGGAAATGTCAACGTGAACGTGATACTTGTGAGCAAAGATCGAATAAAGAAAATGAACAAAGAGTTTCGTAGAGAAGATTTCTCAACGGATGTGCTCACTTTTCCCCTTTTCGAGGAAGTTTACGGGGAAATATATGTATGCCCTGATGTTATCGAAGAGAATGCAAAGAACTACTACAATACCTTTGAAAGGGAACTAATAGAAGTTGTGGTACATGGGATCCTTCATCTTGCCGGATACGATCACGAGTTTGAAAACAAAGGCACAAAAGAGATGTTCGAAAAGCAACAAAGATATGCGGAGGAGGTATGGAATGAATGGAAATCAAGCCTTTCAGAGGATACCGACCAAGAGAAGACATAGTTGAAAAGTTCGTGGCAAAGCCCTACGATGTGGTTTCATTCTTGGAAGCCAAGGAAACCATCAAGAACAACCCACTCAGTTTTCTCAGAGTAACGCGAGTTGAGGCAGAAACACATGAAATAGAGATGGATCCTACTCCTGAGGACATGGAAAAAGCCAGAAAAAATCTCGAAGACTTCATAGAAAGAGGAATCCTGATTCAGGAAGAAGATGATGTCTTATACATATATCGTCAGAAGATGGGGGATCACGTTCAAACGGGTCTTGTGGCGTTGTTCCCCGTGGAAGAATACAAAAAAGGCCGCATAAAAAGGCACGAGCTCACCAGAAAGAAAAAAGAAGAAGAAAGGGTCTTGCATATTCTGAAGGCCAGAGCACATACGGGGCAGGTTTTTCTCTTTTACGAATCCATGGAAACACTGGATAGAAAATTGATGAGGCTTGCTGACTCCTTGAAACCTGTCTACAAAGTGATAGACGATCTGGATGTGGTTCACGAGTTCTTCGTCGTGTCTGATGAAAAGGAGATCGAAGAAATAAAGGATCTCTTCAAGAATATAGAAAAGTTGTACATAGCAGATGGACACCACAGAGCAGCCGCAGCGGCGAGGGTGAGTGATATCCTCGATAGAGAAATCGGAAAGGGGCCGCACAATTACTTCATGGCAACTGTGTTTCCTCACAATCAACTCAGGATATTCGATTACATCAGGGTTATTCGATCTCACTTCACAGTGGAAAAACTTCTGGAGAAAGTCTCAGAAAAGTTCGATGTCTACAGATCCTACGTTGTTCCCGCAAGACCTTCAAGAGAACACGAGATTACAATGTACACAGGAAGCGGTAAATGGTACGTTTTGATTCCCAAAAAAATCCCCGAAGACATCGTCGAAAGTTTGGACGTGAACATCCTTCAGCGCGAGTTGCTCGAACCAATTTTTGGAATTTCCAACCCAAGAGAGGACGATAGGATAGACTTCATAGGTGGAATAAAGGGACTCTGTGAACTGGAGAGAATTGTTGACAAAGGAGAATTCGATGTGGCTTTCGCCCTCTACCCTGTGAACATAGAAACACTGATGAGAGTCTCAGATGAAGGAAAAACTATGCCCCCAAAATCTACCTGGTTTGAACCAAAGCTTTTGAGTGGTTTTGTGGTACACGTGTTTGGCTGAGGAGGTGATAGCGTGTTCTTCCTCTTTGATCCTACATTCATCATACTCATTCCTGGCCTTCTTCTGGCTCTTTGGGCGCAGATACGTGTTCAGACGGCTTACACCAGATATTCACAGGTGAAATCTTCCCTGGGACTCACAGGATATGAGCTTGCAAAGAGATTACTCGAAAGCGCCGGTATCTACGACGTGAAAATAGAAGTCGTTTCAGGATTTCTTTCCGACCACTATGATCCTGTGAAGAAGGTACTCAGGCTTTCCCCACAAAACTTTAGAGGGACATCTGTTGCCTCGCTTGGAGTTGTAGCTCATGAGGTGGGGCATGCTATACAAGATGCGGAAAAGTACCCTTTACTCGCTCTGAGGAACATGATGGTACCAGCGGCCGCAACGGGATCGTATCTTGCATGGATCATCTTTGTTCTTGGCTTCATCTTCTACACACCGCTTTTGATAAGACTGGGTATAATCCTGTTTTCGTTGGTCGTACTCTTTACGTTGATCACTCTCCCCGTAGAGTTCAACGCTAGCAGGCGTGCAGTTAGACTTCTTGAGACTTCCATGTTGATGCCCGAGTACGAGTTGAAAGGCGTCAAAGAGGTGTTGAGTGCGGCTGCCCTCACATACGTCGCTTCGTCTCTAACAGCGATTCTCCAGCTCCTCAGAATGATAGTTCTGGCAGGGCTGTTCGGTGATAGAAGATGACGACAAATGTGAGACTACTCGCTTATAGGCTCCTGCGAAAGTACGAAAAGGAGAGGCTCATAGGCAGAGAGGACGTGGACAGCGTCCTCTCTGTTTTGAGCGATAGAGACAGGAGATTCCTCAAAGAACTCGTGTGGGGAGTCATGAGAAAGGAAGAGCTTCTGGACTGGTACATAAATCAGCTTCTCAAAAAGACCGACATTCCGCCAGCTGTAAGAGTAGCATTGAGAATGGGAACCTACCAACTCCTCTTCATGGACGGCGTTCCAGATTACGCTGCGGTGAGTGAAACAGTAAAGCTGATCAAGAACGAGAGCTTCAAAAAGCTGATTAACGCTGTGTTGAGGAGAATAAAGAGTGTGCCACCTCCCAGTGATCTTCATGTTGCCCTTTCACATCCGAAGTGGATAGTCGATTACTG
The DNA here is from genome assembly GCF_021162145.1 of Thermotoga sp. NCBI lineage: Bacteria > Thermotogati > Thermotogota > Thermotogae > Thermotogales > Thermotogaceae > Thermotoga > Thermotoga sp. The sequence goes on along the minus strand of NZ_JAGGZH010000026.1, from coordinate 20,497 downwards.
GAGATCTTTTCTCCCAAAAGACGTGGTGCTGAGGATCATGGAGTGGAATCAAGAACCGCTCCCGACAGTGCTTCGCGTGAACTCGTTTGTTACAACCAGGGACGAGGTCATAGAGATCCTCTCAAAGGAGGGAGCAGAAGCCGTCTATGGAAAACATTCTCCGTTTTCAATTGTGATAAAGAAACTGGGGGTTCCCCTGAACAACTCAAGGGTCATAACGGAAGGCTTTGCAACAGTTCAGGGTGAATCTTCCCAGATGGTACCGTTGCTGATGGACTTGAGACCGAACATGAAAGTACTGGATACGTGCTCTGCACCAGGTGGAAAAACAACTTTCATTGCCGAACTGATGAAAGACTCAGGTGAAATTCTGGCAACGGATGTGAGCATGGAAAGATTACAGCTGGTCACAAAACATGTGAAGCGATTGAAGCTCTCCTCCGTGAAGATCAAGCTTGCAGATGCAGAACACCTCACGGAATACGTCCAGGATGCGTTTGATCGAATTCTCGTAGATGTACCGTGTTCTTCACTAGGAACGGCAAGACACCATCCAGAGGTATTGAGGAGAGTGAAGAAAGAAGAATTCAGTGAACTTTCAAAAAAGCAACTTAGAATACTTTCTCAGGCGTGGAAGCTCTTGAAAAAAGGTGGAATTCTTCTGTACAGTACGTGTACTGTGACAAAAGAAGAGAACACAGAGGTGATAAAAGCTTTTGCCAGCCAAACGCCTGATTTTGAGGTGATCGACTTGAGGGAGAAACTGGAAGATTACGGGGTAGAAGGATTGTGGGATGGTTTTGGATTTTTGATGCTTCCAGATGAGACTCTCACCCCGTTCTACGTTTCTGCTCTCAGAAAGACAGGATGAATTGCGAAGTCTCTTTCTCCACATCTTTGTTCTTTTGAGGGGAAGAACATAGAGTAGAAATTGGTCGACTTCACGTCGAGTTGCAGCTGTTCGATGAAGAGATTTTTGTCCACAGGCAGTTCTGTTCTTTTCAGTATCTTTCTGTAGAGAGACATATTGGTCACAATGGGGAGTTTCGCTTTTTTTCTCATGACTGCTAGAATTTCCCTTCCCTTCTCAGTGAAACCGAGTACCCTAAGGTACTGAGGACCCCTTACGTTACTTTTTTCGACGAACTTCTTACTCATTTCCAGCACGGAGAAAAGACACAGTCTTCTTATTCGTGAGAAAGTGAATCTCTTTGTTTTAACGCATTCCAAGAAATCCCTGTATGATCCCGTTCGCCTGGAACACACCTGAAATCTTTTTTCGAGTCCTTCGGAAAATCCGTGTATTTTTTCGAAATACTCCCTATCTTTCAACCTGAAGAACGCTAGCATGAAATCTCCTATGTGTTCAAGAAAAACGGGACCTCTTCCCTCTTTGAATTCCCTCATCAGGACTTCATAAGACGCCTCCGGAAGAGACTCTCTGGCCTCATTCCATCTCTTTTCTCTCAGGAGATTTCTGATCGCTGTGGCACTGGAAAACCGTCCCTTAAACGAAACATCTTTCTCCTCTGCACCCACTCTTTTTATTGTGTGGAACCTGATGGGAGACCCTATTCGGAGAGCAGAATGCAGATATTCGACTCCTAGTATGTCATTGGACTTTTCGAGTCTCAAAATATTTCTTTCGTTCCAACCTTTGAACGAAAAATACTTCATCAGTGCAAATTTGCGCGCATTTGGAAAGGAGTGGCCTTTTTTCAATTCTTCATGCAAGGACACTCGATACTCCTCAGGCTGTTCAAATAGGATCTTCGCTACTTGCCACAGAAAATCTATGTCGTTGGATTCACTTCCAAAAACAACGTCCGTCACAACACCCGTAGCGTCCAGTAAGCTTACAGCGCCGAAGGCAAATCCACCGGCATCCTGAGTGGCGAAAACCGTTGGAAGTTCCAGAACAACATCTACTCCCATTCTCAGCGCGATCTCAGTGCGCGCAAATTTGTCTATCACCGCGGGTTCTCCTCTTTGACAGAAATTCCCGCTCATCACCGCGATTGTATACTCAGGCTCCACAATCTCTTTGGCGAGGCTCAGGTGATAGAGGTGCCCGTTGTGAAACGGGTTATACTCCACTATGACTCCCAAAACTTTCAGCGTTCATCCCTCCTGATGACGGTCAGGAAGAAAGCCAGCGACACCACAGTGAAGAGTAGAAAAAGAAGATACACAAAACTGGCTTTGGAGATGATGCCTCCAAAGGCGTAAAGCCCATAAAGCTGAATCACTAGGGAGGGAAAGAGGAGAAGAAAGCCGAGTACCGCAAGCCACTTCCTACCGGAAGACGCGTAATAGTTCAAAGAGACACCTGAGCAAAGAAACGGAAGAAACCAAAAGAGCAACATCAAAAGTGTGTCATCTGGAATGCTCAATCCCAAAAATGTGTGAATGTAGGGTGCAAGGAGGTAAAGCGCTACCCACCCCACAAATCCCATCGTGCCCACAAGTATGAGGAGAATGGACAAGAACTGGGTGAGAAATCTCAATCTTTCACCCTCTTCAGACAATCTTCGCATACACCGCGTATGACAAGCTCTATCTTCTCTCTCTTCCCTTTAATTTCCCCCAGCTCCAACTTTTTTATCTCAACATCCTCTATCCTTCCACAGATCTTGCATATAAAATGCCCGTGTGGAACAGGATTGAAATCGAATACGGTTCTTTGCCCATCGCTGAAGGAATATATCACACCGAGATCCACCAGAAGGTACAGGGTACTGTAGAGGGTCGCTATGGAGAGCGATGGTATTTTCTTCGAAAGGACAGCAAACAGTTCTTTTGCTTCGAAATGTCCCTTTTTCATTCCCGATATGAACTTGATGATTTCCATCCTCTGGGTGGTCAGTTTGATCTTCTTTGTCTTCAACTGTTCAACGATTTCCTCTAAGTTCATCTCCTTCACACTCCTCATATTGCCACCGCGAGGGAGGCAAGAAGCTCTGATGCCATGGGTATGTACTCATCTTTCGGAAGAAAGCGAGGATGATGAAGACCTACTCGCTCTTCCCCCTCTCCCACGCCAAACCAGAAGGAAAGAGACGGAAACACCTGCGTGAAGTATCCAAAGTCTTCTCCCGTTCTCTTCATCTCGCATTCAATGAACCTGAGATTCAGTCTTTCACACGTTTTCTTCAAGATCTCCAAAAGCTTTGCATCGACCTTTACTTCTGGATAGACACTCCCTTTTTCGAGAGAGAAATCAACACCAATTCTGTCTTTGAGACACAGAAGTTGATTCATCATCTCTGATAGAGCCTCTTCTGCTATCCTCAGAGTCTTTGCCCTTATGGTGCCTTCTATCTTCACTTCAGCCGGGATCACATTCCTCACCTGGCCACCGAGGATCCTGCCGACTCCAACAAGAGTGTCCCAGCTTCTACCGTAGAGCCAGTGCAGGAAGGAGGCTGCTGCTTTCAGCGCGTCCTTTCCTTTTTCGGCAAAGGCAATATGAGCGGGGACACCCTTAAAGTATACATCGAACTCCGTCGCCGAAGCAAACAACACCCCGGATCTGGATGCCACCGTGCCCACGTCATACTCGTCTGTCACATGGTATCCAACGGCGGCTTTGATATCGTAGTTTTTCCTGAGGAACTCAACAACCTCTCTTGCACCACCCCCGGTCTCCTCGGCCGGCTGAAAAATAAAAAGAAAGTTTTTTTTCGCTGTCTTCAATCGTTTCATAGCACCGAAGAGAGCGCTCATATGGAAATCATGTCCACAGGCGTGCATGTAATCGTTTCTTGAAGCAAATTCCCATCCCGTCTCTTCTTTGATGGGAAGGGCGTCCATCTCCGCCCTCAGGACAACATAGGGGCCTTCTGTTTCTCTTTTCTCAACAACCAGTCCCGTTTCAGCAACTTCTACTATCTCTTTGTAACCGATCTTCTGGACTGCTGCTTTCAAGATCTCCTTGGTTTTGAATTCCTCGAAAGAAAGCTCTGGATTCATGTGAAGAAGATGTCTCAGTTCGATCTCGTTCATTCACATCACCACATCCTTGAAAATATCCATCGTGTTTTCTCTTCTTCTTATTAACACCAGTTCACCACTTTTCTTCACTAGCACCTCTGCGGGTTTTGGAGTTGAGTTGTAATTGTTTGCCATGGTGTAGCCGTACGCCCCTGCGTTTTCCACCACCAAAAAGTCTCCGGGTTCGACCACTGGAAGGTCTCGATCGTATGCTATCACATCCCCACTCTCGCACAGCGGCCCCACGACATCTGCTCTGATACCTGCTCCACTTTTTCCACAAACAAAAATCCTGTGATACGCAGAGTACAGAGCAGGTCTTATGAGCGTGTTCATCCCCCCATCTACAATGACAAACACTTTCTCTTTCCTCTTTTTGACGAGGACAACCTTCAGTACGAGAAAACCGGCGGGGGCAATGATGTATCTTCCAATTTCAACGAACACTCTTTTAAACCCAACCAAGAGAGGTACGACCTTTTCTTTGTATTCTTCAACGTTCAACTCCTCACCGTGGTAGTTTATTCCCCAGCCTCCTCCTATGTTGATCTCTTCGAAACCATATCTCCTGGAAGCTTCAACAACCTTTTCGCAGGCTTCGAGAAGTGGTTCTACTTTCGTTATTTGGGAGCCGATGTGAACGTGAAGGCCTTTTATGTTCATGTTTTTGAATCTTCTCATGAACCTGTCCAGTAAGTCCAGAGGAATTCCAAATTTGTGCTTCCTGAGGCCAGTGGAGATGTGAGGGTGAGTTCGTGCATCCACCTCTGGATTCACTCTGACAAAGAAACTGACACTTTCCGGGTTCAGGCCCTCCCATATCTCCATCTCTTCAAAGGAATCGACGTTGATCGTTCTTACTCCTTCTTCCAGAAAATGGACCATTTCTTCCTTACTCTTTCCATTCCCATTCCAGACGATTAGAAGAGGATCCACTCCGGCCAGCTTGGCGGCAAGCAGTTCTCCTTTCGTTACCACATCCATTCCCAAACCTTCTTCTCTCAGAATCGTCAGCAGATTCGGATTGTTATTCGCCTTCACAGCAAAGGTGGGAAGAAGGTTCACTCCCCGAAAAACTTCTTTCACGATCCGTGCACGCTCACGTATTGCCTTTTCGAAATACACATAAAGGGGTGTTCCGTAGGTTTCCGCTGCTTTCTTCAGGGTCTCCATCACGATCATCGGCGTCTTAATACCATGCACCTCCTCTGGTGTGATTAATCAGCCAGTTCAAACTCGTCAACGATTGCCTTCAAAGCCTTTTCAGCGTCATCCTCCGAAACAAGACACGAGATCTTTATCTCGGATGTGGTGACAAGCTCTGGAGTGACACCAACACCTTTCAAAGCGTTGAAAAACCTTGCTGCAACCCCGGGGCTGGTTCTCATTCCCACACCAACGATCGAGAGCTTGGCAAACCCTCCCTCGTAAGAAGATTTCCAACCTTCGATGTTCTTCAACGCTTCCTTTAGTGCTTCATCTAGCTCGTCTTTGTGGTCCTCCAGTATTGTGAAGGACAGAAACACCCTTCCATTCGATGGGACAAGGGAGATCATGTCAACGTTCAAGGATCGTTTTCCCACTTCTTCGAATATAGCGGTAATGTACTTTGCCTCTTTCGGAAGGAAAGAAATCGAAACCTTTATCTGACCGTGGGAGATTGTCGCGCCCGTTACAACTGGTTCCTCCAGCCATTCGGGAAGTCTTTCCACCACCATAGTTCCCTCCTCTTCAACGAAAGAAGAAGCACAGTATATGGGAACTCTGTACTTTTTGGCAATTTCAACGGATCTGGAGTGAAGCACCTTCGCTCCAAGGGCGGTAAGCTCGAGGGCCTCATCGTAAGTTATGTATTTGAGCTTTTTTGCACTCGGAACAATTTTGGGATCACATGTGTAGATGCCGTCCACATCGCTGTAGATCTCACAGGGAGCTCGAAGCTTCGCAGCGAGGGCAACCGCTGATGTATCAGACCCACCGCGGCCGAGCGTGGTGAGATCCCCTTTTTCGTTCACTCCCTGAAAACCAGTCACAACCAAAGTATCGTGCACTTCAAGGTTTTCCATGATCACACTGTCGTCTATGTCCATGATGCGGGCACTCGTGTGATGTGGTGTGGTCTTTATTCTCACCTGAAAGGCGTTCAAGGACTTTGCCTTCACACTAAGATCCTTCAAAGCCATCGCAAGCAGAGCAGCAGATACCTGCTCACCTGTTGCAAGGAGCATGTCAAGTTCTCTTGCGGCGGGTTTTACCGAGATCTCCTTCGCAAGTTTTATGAGATTGTCGGTTGTTTTTCCCATGGCAGAGACCACAACGATCACTCTGTAACCTTCTTCAACTTTCTTTTTTATTCTTCTCGCGACATTTTTTATCCTCTCCGGGGTGGCAACGGAGCTACCGCCGTACTTTTGCACTACCAGTTTCATCTCTGCAACCTCCATCACTCCAGGTTTCTCAGCTCGTCAATGATCCTGGTTTTCTCTTTTGTCTTCTCGTCTATCTGCTTTATCACACGAGCGGGTACACCGGCAACCACACTGTAAGGTGGAACATCTTTCGTTACAACCGCGCCTGCCGCAACGACCGCACCTTTTCTAACGGTAACTCCTTCAAGAATCACCGCGTTTGCACCCACGACCACTTCATCCTCTATTACTACCGGCTTTGCACTTGGAGGTTCTATAACCCCAGCGATAACCGCGCCTGCTCCGATGTGACATCTTTTCCCAATGATGGCTCTCCCCCCGATAACGGCGTTCATATCGATCATCGTACCGTCTCCTATCATCGCTCCAACGTTTATAACGGCTCCCATCATGATCACAGCACCTTCTCCGATCTCCACCATGTTTCTTATGATCGCTCCAGGCTCAATTCGAGCTCTGTATTTAGTGATGTCCGCGAGGGGAAGTGCAGAGTTCCTTGCTCTCACTTCCAGATGATAGTCCTCTATTTTTTCTCTATGTTCTTCGAGTAACCTTTTGAAATCTTCGTACTCTCCAAAGAGTATTCCAAACCTATCGTCCCCAAAGAACTTGAATTTCGAGAAGTCTATCTCGCCGAGTTTTCCCTTTATATAAGCAACCACAGGGGTTTTCTTTTTTGCCTTTGCTATCATCTCTATGATCTCTCTGGCGTCCATTTCATTCACCTCCGAATATGACTTCTTCGAAACTGTAAAGGCCAGGCTTTCTACCGACAAGGAATTCAGCAGCTTTCAGTGCTCCTATGGCAAAGACGGTTCGGGAGATCGCCCTGTGTTTTATCTCTATCGTCTCACCCACGTTTCCAAATATGACCGTATGGTCACCGGGTATTCCACCGACTCTCAAAGAGTGTATGGGAGCCTCTCTTCCCAGAGCGTTTTTCAGAAGGATCGCCGTTCCAGAGGGGGCATCTTTCTTGAAGCGATGGTGTGCTTCCACGATCTCCACATCCCAGTTGGACAGGACTTTCGAGAGCTCTGAAAGAAATCTCCTTAAGACATTTATTCCTATGGAAAAATTGTAAGCTTGAACAACAGGAACTTCTTTCGAAAGATCCTTCAGCATCTCGAAGTGTTCTTCTTTCAAAGCGGTGGTTCCCAGAACAAGAGCTGACTTATATGTCCTGGACAGTTCCACGGTCTTTGGCAGGGCATCCGGTGAGGAAAAATCCACAATCACATCGGGTGAATCTTTTATCTCTTCACTGTTTACATCCACTCTTAGAACGAGTTCATGACCCTTCTCGGAGAAGACCTTTTGGATTTCCTGCCCCATGCGGCCGGAGTACCCAACGATTCCGTACTTCATAACAAACCACTCTCCCTGAGGATTCCTTTGAGGTGTTCAACGGTTTTCTCACTTGCAGGAACCAGAGGCAATCTCAATTCGTTCTCTACGTACCCCATGAGGGAAAGAGCGGCTTTGACAGGTATGGGATTCGTTTCAAGGAAAAGGGCTTTCATGAGAGGTTTCAATTTTCTGTGTATTTCTCTTGCCTTTTCGAGATTTCCTTTGAAGAATTCAGAACATAGATCCGACATGTGTTTTGGTGCCACGTTGGATGCCACGGAGATCACACCATCTCCACCGGCACACAGTAAGTAGAACGTCCTGTCATCGTTTCCGGACCAAACCATGAAATCGCTCCTTGCGTTCTTGGTCAGAGCAACGGTTCTGTCTATCTGGTCGATATCTCCATTTGCTTCTTTTATTCCAACAACATTTTTTAGATCTGCTGCGATCCTCGCAGCGGTCTCTGGAAGAATGTTCACACCTGTCCTTCCCGGGACGTTGTAGACGATAATCTTCAAGCTGGTTCTTTCTGAGATGTACCTGTAGTGCTGATAGAGACCTTCCTGAGTGGGTTTATTGTAGTAGGGAGTTACGATCAAAACACCATCAACACCCAGTTTTTCTGCTTGTCTGACGAGTTTCAACGTTTTTTCTGTGGAGTTCGTCCCTGCTCCCACCACGATCGGTATCCTACCGCCTACGATTTCCAGAGTCTTTGAGATGAGTCTTTCTCTCTCGTTGTCGTTTACCGTGGGAGCTTCTCCAGTTGTTCCAAGGACGATCAGTGCACTGACTCCCCCCTCGATCTGGTAATTGACCAGCCTCTCGTAGGCATCTAGATCGAGCTCACCGTTTTTGAAGGGCGTAACGATCGCAGTTCCTACTCCTCTGAACATCTTCTCACTTCCCCCTTCAGGAAGATTTCACCGCTTTTTTCTTTCACAAACAGAGTACCTCCTGGAACATGAATTTTCACCTCGTTCAATCCCGATTTGTCTTTGTGCACCACAAAAACCGCTGTGACTCCCGTTCCACAAGCCTTCGTTTCCCTCTCAACACCTCGTTCGTAAGTTCTCACTTTCAAAGCATCTTCGATCACCTGATAAAAATCCACGTTCGCGTTCGTTTTGTTCCTGAGATCTCTTCCCAATTTCTCCGTGTTGATCTTGTCTACATTCTCCACTTCGACGACAAAGTGGGGCACACCTACTATCACAAAGTATCCGTTATATCCATTCACGGTCATTTCTCTTTTTTCAGAAAGCCGCGGCATTCTGACCCACACACCGTCTTCGACAATAACCTTTATCTCACCGGCTCTTGAGAAGAAAGAAAATTCTTCATCCTTGATCCACCCTCTGTCTATCAAATATTGTGAAAAGGCTCGGGCACCATTTCCACAGAAGGCCGCCGTGCTTCCATCACGGTTGTAGTAGTCCATGAAGAACTCCTCGTTTACCTTTTCAACGAATATCACACCGTCCAGATCTCCTGCATGATTCCTCACAAAAACCGGCTTTTCATCATCGGAAATCTTTTTCTCCGTGTTATCAACCAACAGAAAAGTGTTTCCGTTCGCAGAGTAACAGACCACTTTTTCACATCCTTTCGTTCATCTTCGCGTGTTTCAATAGGATTCTCACCGCGTTGGTTGCGGCTCCAACGCGAATGTTATCTGATACGTTCCAGAACAGAACGGAGCGTTCGTCACCCTGCCGCAATCTACAGACGTACGTTTCGTTCTTTCCTGCAACGTCTATGGCAGTTACCAGATCGTCCGTCACCACCACGTCTTCTCCGGTTGCTATGACCTCTTTAACCTTCTCCAACGACTCGAACGGTTTTTTTAACCTCACCATGATCGCTTCGGAGTGGCCGTAGAGAACGGGAACCCTCACAGTCGTTGGATAGACCCTTATCGAGTAATCGTTTAGAATCTTTCTTGTTTCGTTCACCATTTTCATCTCTTCTTGGGTGAAAAGATTGCTCTGTACATCACCGATCAGAGGTATGACATTTCTGTGAATCGGTTTTGGAAACACCTTAACAACGTCTTCCCCTCTTTCCTGAGACAAGAGTTCTTCGATGCCTTTGTGACCCGCTCCAGAAACAGATTGATATGTTGCCACAAAGATCTCCTCTATTCCATAAACTTCGTGCAATTTGTATATGGACAGGATCATTTGTATCGTCGAACAGTTGGGATTCGCTATTATGCCGGTGTATCCCTTGAGCAGGTGAGAGTTCACCTCAGGTACAATAAGGGGAATATCCTTTTCCATCCTGAAAGCAGAAGAGTTGTCGATCACCGTAACACCATTCTCAGCAGCTATGGGGGCGAACCTTCGCGAAACACTAGCACCCGCTGAGAACAGAAAATAATCGCAGTCCCATTTCATCGAATCTTCCGTGAGGAGCTCTACCTTCACCTTCTCACCTTTGAACTCTATCTCCTTCCCCACAGATCTTTCAGAGGCAAACAACCTCAGTTCTGTGACTGGAACGTTGAACTCTTCAAGAACCTTCACCATTGCTCGTCCAACTTCTCCCGTGGCACCTACCACTCCTACTTTCATCCTCTTCCCTCCTCTTTACGAATAAACAATGATAAAAAAACGTCTCTTCGCTCCCCGAAGAGACGCCAAATCAGGTCTGAAATCATTTTTTTTGATTCCAGACCCGATCGGCTCTCCACGGAGAGACCTCCGTGACAGTGGTATGGGTATTCCCCATACCCCCAGGCGTATAGGGCGGGAGGAACCCTATACCCTTCGGCGCCCTCGCCTTTCAACTGCCCCCAATTCCTCCCCTGAAGAGGCAGCCTACTCATCTCGGGCGCTCCTCCGTCGGGTCGTTGTTTACTTTAGCTTAATTGTATCAGTATTTCAAAACGAAGGCAATTAAGGGGAAGTTAACGTTGGAATGTATAGTATGCAATTACCGGCAGTGAAAAGATTCATGTGCATTTGTGATACTGGAAGCTATGCAGATTCTTTTTCTTCGAATATGCGGTTGTTCCACCTTTCCAAACAGTAGCTGATGGTACTTTTTGTATGTTAGAGTTCCAATGCTTCCTTTGAGGTATGAAAACCTTCACACCTTTTTTCGAGCTCTTCGTTTTTTTCATTTGACAAATATATGTAGAAAGTATATAATTTTCCTGAGGTGGAAGTCATGAGAAAAGTATGCCGGTGCTGGTGGTGTGGTCACTGAAACTCCCTCCCTATTTACAATTAGGAAAATAAAAAAACGAGCTAGGGAGGGAGATTATGGCGGAATTCAAAAACACTCCAGTGATCGGAAAGGACGCTCTAGGACGGGAAATTCGTGATCTTTCTGAAATTCCATGGTGGGGTGTAGATAGAAAAACGATAGAGTGGTATCCAATCATCAACTACGACAAATGCGCAACGTGTGGTATTTGCTTTGTAACTTGTGGAAGACGAGTGTTCGACTTCGACAAAAAAGAAGGAAAAGTGATTGTGGCACGTCCTTACAATTGCATGGTTGCATGCCAGACATGTATGAATCTTTGCCCAACGGGGGCAATAAGTTTCCCCGATGTTTCTTACATAAAGAAATTGGTTGCGCAGAACAAGATTGTGAAAAAGGCTTTTGAAATAATAAAACCTCTGCTACCCGATGAACACCTATCAGCAAAGGAAACAGAAACTAATCCTGAACCTTGAAGGAGGTGAAACGATGATCATAGCCATTCCAGTCTCTGAAAACAAAGGGAAAGACTCCCCTATATCGGAACACTTCGGGAGAGCACCTTACTTCGCGTTTGTGAAGGTGGAAAATAACGAATTAATGAGCGTGTTCGTTGAGGAGAACCCTCTTGCGCAGGACCATACCACCGGTGCTGTTCCAAACTTTGTAAAAGAGAAAGGAGCGGAATTGGTCATAGTGAGGGGCATTGGAAGAAAGGCCATTTCTGTCTTTGAGAGTTTGGGCATAAAAGTGATAAGAGGAGCTTCAGGAACGGTAGAAGAGGTGATAAATCAATATTTAACCGGGCAGCTGAGAGACTCGGATTATGAAGTCCGGGAAAAATTCCATCACCATTGAAAACTGAAGAGGGGCTTCAGCCCCTCTTTTTTACTCCAGATCTCTCAGTATCGATTCGAGTCTTGCAAGGCGTTCTTTGTTGTTATTCAACCTCTTTTTTGTTTCTTCAACCACTTCTTCGGGAGCCCTCTCTACGAATTCCTTGTTGGCGAGTTTCTTTTCAAGACGATCGATTTCCTTTTTGATTTTCTCCATGTTTTGTTTCAGTCTCTCCTTTTCCCTTTCGAAGTCGATCAAACCGCCAAGGTCAACGTACACTTCGACATTTCCTTCAACATAAGCAGTTGCTGTTTTCTGAGGTTTTTCATTCACAGCTGATACATCCTCTATGTTCCCAAGCGTCTTGAAGAGCAGATCCATCTCGTCCGTGACATCGAGCCCTTTGACAAAAATCTTCACTCTTTGAGACTGCGGAAGATTCATTTCTGCCCTTACGTTCCTGACACCACGTATTATGTTCATGAGCCTTGTGAATTCCCTCTCCGCTGTTTCATCAATGTATTTTTCTTCGATCTCAGGCCATCTTGCTATCGTTATCGACTCACCATCGATGGGGAGCTTCTGCCAGAGCTCTTCTGTGAGGAACGGCATGAACGGATGAAGAAGTCTCAAAGAGGTGTCCAGTACTTTGACAAGAACCGTCTGGACAAGATTTCTCTCGCTCGCCTTGAGTCTTGGTTTTGAAGCTTCAATGTACCAATCACAGAACTCGTCCCAGAAGAAATTGTATATGGCCCTCGCCGCTATGTTGAAGTCGTAGCTTTCCAGAGCTTTTGTTACCTCTTCGACCGTTCTGTTGAGTCTTGTGAGTATCCACTTGTCAACCGTTTTAAGATTTTCAAGTGGGACTCCTTTGTAATCGGCTAGATTCATCAAAACGAATCTTGTAGCGTTCCATATCTTGTTTGCAAACTTCTTGTAAGCTTCGAAGTACCTCGGATCGAGTTTTATGTCCCTTCCCTGGGCTGCAAGTATAGCAAGGGTGAATCTCATGGGATCTGCTCCATACTTGTCTATCACTTCGAGGGGATCGATACCGTTCCCCAGGGACTTACTCATCTTTCTTCCATACTTGTCTCTGACGAGCTGGTGTATGTAGACATGACTGAATGGTTTTTCGTTCATGAACTCGTATCCCATCATGATCATTCTCGCAACCCAGAAGAAGATGATATCGAAACCAGTGACGAGAAGGTCGGTTGGATAGTACCTCTTCAGATCTTCCGTTTCCTCTGGCCAACCAAGTGTGGAAAACGGCCATAGAGCAGAGGAAAACCACGTGTCGAGTACGTCTTCATCCTGTTTCAAGTTCGTGGAGCCACACTTTTCACATCTTTCTACCTCCTCTTCGGAGACATTGAGGTGCCCACAGTCCTGACAGTACCAAACCGGAATCCTGTGACCCCACCAGAGTTGTCTGGAAATGCACCAGTCCCTGATCTCGTGCATCCAGTTTAGATAGACCTTTGTCCACCTTTCCGGGAAAAATTTGATTTCTCCTTTTTCAACAGCCTCGATTCCTCTTTTTGCCAGTGGCTTTGTGGCAACAAACCACTGATCGGAGAGCTTGGGTTCTATCACCGTATCACATCTGTAACAGTGGCCAACGGAGTGCGTATAGTCTTCTATTTTCACAAGGAAACCCCGCTCTTCCAAGTCTTTCACGATTCTTTCTCTTGCCTCGTACCTGTCCAGCCCCCTGTATTTTCCACCGTTTTCGTTTATTTGTGCGCTGTCATCGAAAATCTCTACCATTGGAAGGTTATGTCTTTGTGCGATGAGGTAGTCGTTTGGATCGTGAGCAGGTGTCACTTTCACTGCCCCCGTTCCAAATTTCGGGTCAACGTATTTGTCCGCAATAACCGGGATCTCTCTTCCAACGAGTGGAAGGATGAGCGTTTTGCCGACAAAGTCTTTGTATCTTTCATCTTCCGGGTGGACAGCCACTGCTGTGTCTCCAAGCATCGTTTCTGGTCTTGTGGTTGCAACGACGATGTACTCATCGGAACCTTTAACTGGATACTTCACGTAATAGAGCTTTGCCTTGTGTTCTTTGTGTTCTACCTCTTCGTCTGAGAGCACAGTTTTGCACCTTGGACACCAGTTCACGATGTACTTTCCCTTGTAGATAAGACCCTTCTTGTAGAGCTCTACAAAGACCTTTCTTACCGCTCTACTGAGTCCTTCATCCAGAGTGAAGCGCTCCCTCGTCCAGTCTACCGATGCTCCAAGGGCCTTTATCTGTTCTCTGATCTCTTTTCTGTACTTGTTCGCCCATCTCCAGGTGATCTCGAGGAACTTTTCTCTTCCTATCTCTTCTCGAGCCTTACCCTGTGTTTGGAGAAGGAACTTCTCTACGGCGTTTTGGGTAGCTATTCCCGCGTGGTCTTCACCGGGGACCCACAGGACATCGTATCCTTTCATCCTCTTGTACCTAACTACTATGTCCTGAAGCGTTATGTTGAGGGCGTGCCCCATGTGAATCCTTCCCGTGATGTTCGGTGGTGGTATCACAATGGAAAACTTCTCACCGACATCCTTTGGTGTGAAGTAACCTTTTTCTTCCCAGTACCTGTACCATTTGGTTTCTATTTCCGCTGGATTGTATTTGGTCGAAAGCTCTGCCACTCTCAGCACCTCCTTCTCTTGAGATATTTTATCAAAACCTGAGAAGGGCACCCACCAGACCACAACCGAGTATGATCACAAGCGGGTGTACTTTTGTAAACGAACACACAAAGGCGGCAACGCCGAAAACGATCATAACAGGGTTCTTGATAGCCCCCATCAGAGAAAAGAGAGTGACGAACATGAGAGCGGTAGTAACACCCTCCAAGGCCTTCATCAACCTTCTTCTCTGCAGCCCCAGGCGCTTCCCAAGAAAAATAGCAGCGGAGAGCACCAAAACTGGTGCTCCAAGAAAAGAGATCGTGTTCAGTATGGCTCCAGCCAATCCGAAGAATTTGTAGCCCGTGTAGGTGGCAAGGTTTATCGCCACAGGCCCTGGTGTCATCTGAGCGATCGAAACGGCTTGCGAGAACTCCTCAAGGGAGAGGAACCCTCCGGAGACGAGTTCGTTTTTCAGAATTCCAACGATTGCCCATCCACCACCGAAAGATAGAAACCCCACTTTAAGAAAGACAAGAGCGAGCTTCCACAAGGTTCATTCCTCCCTCAAGTAAAGTGCAATGGCAAGCAAAAGAATCACTGGTATGACAAGAAAGCTGTGGAAAATTAGAACAAGAACAGAAAGGCCCACGAGAGATAATCTGTACAGATTCCAACGTTGATTTTTCACGAGTCGAAACAGAACACTTCCCACAAGCCCAACAATAGCAATGTATGCTCCCTTTAAAAAGCTTCGAACGTAGCTGATCCCGGAAAGGGAACGAATGATCTCCGCCACGATAACGATAGCAAAGAACGGTGGCAATACAACGGCCACCCCAGATGCGATCGCACCAGACAGTCCCGACAGTCTTTTTCCAACCAGGATAGCCGTGTTGAAAGCGATAGGACCCGGTATTACCTGTGCCATGCTGACAATCCGAAAGAATTCTCTTTCTGTCAAAAGCCCGGACTTTTCCAGCTCCCATTTCATCACAGGAATCATGGCGTATCCTCCACCTATCGTTAAAGCGGATATTCTGAGAAACAGCAGGAAAAGCCTTGCAACCAAACTTCCCACCTCCCGATTTGATTTTAGGATTCACTCTCTTCAACGCAAATTTCTTTTGGGTTAAATATATGATTTAATAGAATTAAAAGAGCTGGGAGGGATGGAGTTGGTCTTTGTAGTAGACTACGGTTCACAGTACTCTCGATTGATAACAAGACGGATCAGAGAAAACGAAGTTTACTCCGAGATAGCTTTTCCAGACGACGCCGTGGATCTTTCCAAGGTGGACGCGGTGATCCTCTCAGGTGGTCCAAGAAGCGTTTACGAAAAAGATGCCCCGAAACTACCAGCGTGGTTCTATGAATACAAAGGCCCTGTTCTTGCCATCTGTTACGGCATGCAACTGGTGGTGAAAGAACTCGGTGGGGAAGTGAAAAGAGGAAGAGGAGAGTATGGAAGAACTCTTGTGGAACTTTCGGAAGACCCGCTTTTCGAAGGGATACCAAAGAAAATTCACGTGTGGATGAGCCACGGTGACGAGGTGGTAAGACTACCGGAGGGTTTTCACCCTATTGCCGTTTCGGAAACGGGTGTGATAGCGGCTGCGACCGATGGAAAGAGATTCTGGCTTCTTCAATTTCATCCGGAAGTTCATCACACGGAGTACGGCAAAAAGATTATCTCGAATTTTCTCTTCAAAGTGTGTAAGTTTCAAAGAAACTGGAAGATAGGAGATCTCGTCGAAGAGAAGATAAGAAAGATCAAAGAGACGATAGGTAACAAAAAAGCGATCCTTGCGCTGTCGGGAGGGGTCGACTCTTCCGTAGCAGCCGTTCTCACACACAAAGCAATCGGAAAGAACCTTGTGTGTGTCTTTGTGGACCACGGTCTTTTGAGAAAAAACGAAAGAGAAGAAGTGGAGAAAGTATTCAAGGAACACTTCGATATGAATCTTGTGGTTGTGGATGCAAGAAAGCGTTTCTTGGAAAAACTCAAAGGAGTGACCGATCCAGAAAGGAAAAGAAAGATCATCGGAGAAGAGTTCATACGGGTTTTTGAAGAAGAAGCAAAGAAACATGATGTGGAATTTCTTGTTCAGGGAACGATCTACTCAGACGTGATAGAGAGCGCAGCGTCCGGCAAAACAACAGCGAAGATAAAAAGCCACCACAACGTAGGAGGACTCCCAGAAAAGATGAACCTGAAACTGGTAGAACCGCTGAGAGATCTCTTCAAAGACGAAGTGAGAAAAGTGGGAAAGTATCTTGGTATCCCGGACAGAATCATAAACAGACATCCGTTCCCTGGGCCGGGCCTTGCCGTGAGAGTACTGGGAGAAGTAACAGAAGAAAAGCTCGAGATGTTGAGAGAAGCAGATCACATATTCATAGAAACACTCAGAAAGCACAGCTACTACGACAAGGTCTGGCAGGCATTCGCCGTTCTTCTACCAATAAAAAGCGTAGGAGTGAAAGGGGACGCAAGAGCATACGAGTACGTGATCGCACTTCGAGCTGTGAACAGCGTGGAAGGAATGACGGCAGACTGGTCTAGAATTCCGCATGATATACTGGACGAAGTGGCACGAAGAATCACAAGGGAAGTGAAAGGCGTAGGAAGAGTGGTTTACGATATCACCTCCAAGCCTCCTGCAACTATAGAGTGGGAGTGAGAGCTTGGAAAAACTCCTGGAAGAGCTTGAGGAAATTCGCTGGAAGGCAAAACCCCTGGTCGAGGAAAGATTCGAGGAGTTCATAAAACTCGGAAAAGAGGGAACAGAGGAAGATCTGTTCTGTGAGCTTTCCTTTTGTGTTCTCACAGCAAACTGGAGTGCTGAAGGTGGAATCAGAGCACAGAAGGACATCGGAAAAGGTTTTGTTCATTTTCCTCCCGAGAAGCTTGCAGAAGAACTGAGAAAGCTCGGTCACAGATATCCTCAAAAGAGGGCAGAGTTCATCGTGGCAAACAGATGGTTGGTAGGAAGGTTGAGAGAACTGGTAAACGGAGATCCCTTCCTCTCGAGAGAGTTTCTCGTGAAGAATGCAAGGGGAATAGGCTGGAAAGAGTCCAGCCACTTTCTTAGAAACGCAGGGGTAGAAGATCTTGCCATCTTAGACAAGCACGTTCTGAGATTGGTGAAAAGCCACAATTTACTGACAGACATTCCAAAAAGCTGGTCCAAAAAAAGGTATCTCTACATAGAAGAGCTTCTGCGGAAAGTGGCGGAGAAATTCGGCGAACCTCTGGGGAAGTTTGATCTCTATCTGTGGTATCTTGTGAAAGGAAAGGTGGAAAAATAAGGAGGTGAAAGAGTGGGAAAATACGTATGGATAGTTCTTTTCATCGCTGTAGGAATCTACATGCTCACGGGAGTTTATCAGGTGGGACCGTCTGAAGTTGCACTCATTAAAACCTTTGGGAAATTCTCTTCTGTTGTCCAGCCAGGAATTCATTATCATCTTCCCTATCCTTTCCAGTCACATGTGATCGTTGATATCTCGACGGTGAGAAAAGTCGAGATAGGTTTCAGGAGTATTCAAAGAGGCGGAAGAATAACCTATCAGTCTGTTTCGCAGGAAGCCATCATGATAACCGGAGATAACAACCTGGTTAGCGTTGAGGCTGTCGTTCAGTACAGAGTGAAGGATCCAGTTGCTTATGCCTTCAACATAACGGAAGCGGATTCGATCGTTAGATTCACGACGGAATCTGTTCTCAGAGAAAAAGTGGCTATGAGAAACATAGACGATGTTCTTACAATTGGAAGAGACGAGATAGGACTTGAAACTGCAAAAATGGTTCAGAAGATACTGGATTCCTACAACTGTGGTATAAAAGTGGAAAACGTTTATCTTCAAGAAGTCGTTCCACCAGATCCTGTGGTGGATGCCTTTGACGATGTGAACAACGCAAGACAGGACAAGGAACGATTGATAAACGAGGCAAGAAAATACGCCAACGACATAGTACCCAAAGCACAGGGTCAGGCTCAGGAAATATTGAGACAGGCAGAAGCTTACGCTCAGGAGGTCTATCTGAAAGCATTGGGAGAGGCAGAAAGATTTAACAGGATACTCAAGGAATACACCAAGGCACCGGATATCACAAGAAAGCGCATGCTTCTGGATGCTCTCCAGTCTATTCTTGAGAAAAACAAGGACAAAGTTATATTCATAGGGGATGCTGATTCTCTTAACGTTTTGAACATTTCTGAATTGCTCAAGGAGATGGGAAAATGAAAATATGGATTCTTTCTCTTCTGATCATTTTGATCGTGGTTGGTTTTGTGCTCGCTCTGGCTTCCTTCTACATTGTTGATCAAACGCAGCAGGCAGTGGTGCTGAGATTTGGAAAGATTGTTTCAGTCAAGACAGAGCCGGGAATTTACATTAAACAGCCCTTCATCGATAAGGTGGTGAGGTTTGACAAAAGGATTCTTCTTTATGATATCGAACCGGAGAAGATCATAGCTTCTGATAAGAAGACACTTGTGATAGACACTTACGTTCTCTGGAGGATAAAGGATCCAGAGACTTTCATAAAATCTCTTAAAAGTGTTCAGCTTGCTCTTCCAAGAATAGATGATGTGGTGTATTCACATGTCAGAAACATTTTTGCAAAGTCCAACTTCGATGAGATCATTTCGGAAAAAAGAGAAGAACTCCTGAAGGAAGTTACGGAGCTTTCTAGGGAAGCTCTTAAAGATTTCGGGATAGAGGTGGTTGACGTCAGAGTGAAGCATGCGGACCTTCCCGCAGAAAACGAACAGGCTGTGTACAACAGAATGAGAGCAGAACGCTACAGCATAGCTGCGCAAATAAGAGCTGAGGGAGAAAAGGAAGCCAGAAAGATACGTGCTGAAGCGGATAAAACAGCAAAGGTGTTGATAGCCGAGGCCCAAAGCACAGCAGAGCAAATAAAGGGTACAGGAGAAGCGAGTGCAGTGAAGATCTACGCGGAGATTTTCTCAAAGGACAAAGACTTCTACGAATTCTGGCGTACAATGGAGGTGTACAGATCTATCGAAGGAGGAATTTTGCTCATAGGAGATGAACTTGATTCCTTCAAGTATCTAAAGTCAGAATGAGGGGGAAATCCCCTCATTTTCTTTTCAAAAGATTTGCTATGCTAAAAGAGATTCTGAATAAGAAGATGTTCAACCTGTTGACTTTATTTTTTCCTTCTCCGTAACCGAAATTCCGAACGGGTCTTAGAAATCTGTACCTTCCTGCATTGTGCACTATTGGAATCAGCTCACCGTTCTGGAGGTAGAACTTTGAATCTTTGACATAAAACTTCTCCCTTGCGGTTGAAGGGATGAAGTTGTATTTGGTGGGAAGTTCAACATAGGAATTTTTGTACATCACAAAGTTTCCAATGACAGTGTCTCCTCC
This sequence comes from Thermotoga sp., assembly GCF_021162145.1. Taxonomy (NCBI): domain Bacteria; kingdom Thermotogati; phylum Thermotogota; class Thermotogae; order Thermotogales; family Thermotogaceae; genus Thermotoga; species Thermotoga sp. The sequence continues at coordinate 638 of NZ_JAGGZH010000026.1, read as the reverse complement.
CCAGACATTCATGTTTTTCAGGTGTTTTTTCATTTCATCTGCTAACTTGATGAAGCCTTCTCTCGGCGCCATTATCATTCCCACGTTAAAGAGCCTTTTTTCAGAGAGAAAGGATTTTATCTCTTTTCCGTTAATCAGGTCTTCTTCTTTTACCAACAGATCGATAGGAGGACTCAGTCGTTCCACAACAGCACGATATGAATCTTTGTGTTCCTCAAAAAGATGTGAGATGTCTTTCTGAAAGATAATGTCTCCCCCGTCACAGAAAAGAATCTGATCGTACTCAGGATGTTCTTCCAGAAAGAGGGCCAGGTTCAAGAATCTGGTGTTGTTTATGAGTCCGGAATGTACAACAGCAGGAAAGATTATGACTCCTTCAGGAGGATTGTTCAGCCCGTAGTCAATGATCAGAACATCGATTTTTGTCAAATCAACGTTTTCTCTGAGAGAACGATACCAATCGTTCTTGAGAAATTCCTCAATTTTGCTGTTTGCCGCGGTTGCTATCAGGTGTTTCAAAAGTATCCCTCCTGAGTTTCTTTGATAGATTTGCCATCTCAATTGCCACCATGGCAGCCTCAAAACCTTTGTTCCCGCTTTTCGCACCTGCTCTGTTTAGTGCCTGTTCCAGTGTGTCT
>NZ_JAGGZH010000025.1 GCF_021162145.1 Thermotoga sp. | reverse complement strand
CCGAGGTCATTCAAGATCAACTCTGGACATTTGTTTCTAAGGTAATCTATCAGCCTGTCTATCTTCTGAAGCATTGCAGGAATGATCTGGCCTTTGTATTCCAGGAAGGCTATTGAAGCCTCCCTCGGAACGAACCACGCATTATCTGTGGCGGTCAACTCAGTCTTTGCAGCTCCTGAAATTAACAATTTTGGGTTTGCATAGATAGTCTCAATAGCTGAGATTTTTGAGAAGGTGGAGTTCAGCTCATCGACGGTGTCACCTATTCGTTCAAGTTCACTCTCACCCCATATACTACCGTATTTCATCGACGGAATATTCGGTACATGGAAGAGCCAAAACTCACCATATCGATTAGGCACTTCCTTTCTGACACCATCAATTTCTATCACGACACGGTCTTTCGAATAGCGCTCAATAACTTCTTCACATTCACCAGCATTGCTTGAGCCTTTTTGACGCTTCCACTTATAAATCCACTCGACAATCTCGCCGTTCTCCATGCGATATGATAAGTCATTTAGAAGGCTTACAATAGAAATTCGAATTTGACCATCATCATCTCGCCCAAGCTTCAAAGCTGTATCACCCAATACTAAGCCTTGGAGAGTGAAGAGATATTTCAGCTTGTCCCACTCGTTGAGATCCAAGACCTCTTGCAAAGCCTCAATGTCACTGTCATTTCCAGTGATTCTGAAATACTCCCCAAATATCATACTGAGATCTGTATTTATGATTTCCGAGGCATAGTCAACCAGACTGCGAGTAAGCGCTCTAAGAGAACCGTCTGATTTATATGCGACAAACAAGCCATGAGCTTTACAATATGCCTCCGTATAGTCTCCAAAATATTGAATCCAAAGGTCGTTGTAGTTTTTGGTACTCATACTATCACCACCTATAAAATATCGAGTCTTCCGCCGATCACCGTCTGATTATTTCCCATGCCCCATACAGCCAGAGCTAATGCGATAACGCAGTCGTCATGATAGCCTGGCGGCGCGTTCATTTTAAGATTTCCTGAAGAACTTATTTGGTATTCAAAGATCTCCAGCTCGTTGACTAATTCCGGAATATCTTCGTAGTGGATCGTTCCCTGTTCTATTGCCAAAGCAAGTTTGTTAATAAGTTGCTCTTTGGAAGAATGGTTGAACTTGAAGCTTTCAACACTGAGACCTTGACGCCTGAGATCCTCGAATATTGGATCACCAACGCCTGTTGAATCTATCCAAGTACTACCAGGGTATTTTCGATCCACCTGCTTAATTCTCTCCATCTGAAGGCTCCAATTGATTTGGTTGAATCTTTCAAAGTGAACCAAATCACCATTTTGGTCAAGAACGCAAATAACTGTGAAGTCCATGTATTTGGCAAGGTCAACGCCCTTATAAAAAAACTCTCCAGATTTAGGATCCCGGAGAGTTTTTTTAATATTCTTTCTAACGCCTCGAAAAACACCGCCTGTATCATCCAAAAACTCCGCAAGAAATTCCTGTCTAAACGCCCGTTCAGGAAGTGTTCTTCTGGCTTCTTCAATCTCTTCTGGCTTTAGATACGGATTTTCAGAAGATGGATGCTGCCAGGATTGATACTCTGGGAAATTTGGATCTTTGCCTCGCGTCCACATTCGAAAAAACCAATTTCTACCTTTAGGAGTGCTGATTATTATGGCTCTTCCGCTTCTATCCGATAATGTTGGTCTTAGAGCCTCATTCCACACTTCTTCTTTGATTCTGGCCGCTTCATCTACTATCAAAAGATCTAAGCCTTCACCTATCAGTGAATCTGGATTGTCTGCTGACTTTCCCACAATTTCCGTCCCTAAATTGGTAATAATTCTCATTTCAGACTTAGAATTTACGCAACGACCATTTGCTTCCCATAGAAATTTACGAGGTCTGACATACTTATAGACTTCTCTGAAGACCTTTTGTGCTAATTCATATGTTGGCCCAACTATCCATACCCTTTTTTCTTTCATGAACACATATGGAAGAATCTCAATAGCTGAATAAAGTGATTTTCCCCATCTTCTGCCATTGCAGAGAATTTTGAATCTCGCATCAGACATAAAAGCATCGTATTGTCCAGGATGTGGCTTGAAACCTATATCACCAAGAAATTGTTCTTTGTTCATTTATCGAGTCCCCAACGTTCTGCAACAGCTTTGAAAAGGTCTTCAGCGTAGTTGCACCAGCTCCAGAGTTCTTTAATTTCAAATCAATTCCTCTTAGGAGCCTATCGTAAACCTGAAGTTTTGCCTGTTTTGAGAGTTCCGGATCTCTAAACCACTTAAAAAGTTCTTCATTCATTTCGTCCAGTTTTTGAAGGTCATCCGGGATAGTTTTTTGAATATGTTCCTGAACAATTGCTTTAGAGATCTCAGCTCGCTCTTCACGAACTGTCTTTAGAAAGTTAGCGATTGCTGTTTTGCTGATGCTTATTCTCTTTTCCTCTTTCAGCGCTTTTGATATTTTGTTGGAAGACATACCCTCGGCATATTTTTTGAGGACATAGTCTTCCAGCTCATATTGCTCAATTTTACTAGGCCTAGGCATGCTTCCACCTCACTTTCGTTCAGATATAGAAAGATATGGCAAGGTATTTATCTTGCCAATATGAAAAAAGAGCCCCTGAGGGCTCTTATATAT
>NZ_JAGGZH010000024.1 GCF_021162145.1 Thermotoga sp. | reverse complement strand
TTCTTGGTGAGAAAAGCGGGGGAACTCTCCCGCTTTGTTCTTTCAATAAAGCCTTTCCGGAAAATCTCCCTTTTCTTTTACAACGATCACTTCCGTTCCCACACCCGCAAAAGCATCTAGTTCTTCTACATCCCTGTTGAACATTCTTATGCACCCGTGCGATATCCTCTTTCCTATTTCCCAAGGTTTTGAAGTCCCGTGGATCGCATAGGTGGAGTTCGAAAGTTGAAGATACCTCGTTCCAAGTCCATTCAACGGTGTCCTGGGTGAGATGTACTCCCCAAACCAGTAAAGAGCAGGATCGATCTCTTTTCTCAAGATCCAGTATTTTCCAGGCGGGGTGGCATCACTCCTTCCTAGAGCCACCGGATACACCTTCAGTAAAACGCCATCATAGTAGAGCCCCAGCTTGGAGGAAAACAGGTTGACAACGATCGTGACGGGATTCTCCCGAAAAGTAACGCGACCTATCTTCAAAATTTGTCCCGCTACGATCCTATCTGGATCTTCCAGATGGTTTATCAGAACCAGGTCACCCACCCTCACTCTGTACTGATTTGCTATGCTCCAGAGGGTTTCACCCCTTTGAACAACGTGCTGGGTGAACACGGTGTAGTCAAAGGTCCCATCTTCTCCACGCATAGGAACGGCCACTTGTTTTATAACGTAAATTTCTTTTTCAATGGAAAAGGTATAGCCAAAAGGTCCTTTGAATTGAATCCTTACAACGTGAGATCCGTCTTCAAGGAAGGACTTGAAAACGCTGATCCACTTTCCTTCAAGTTCGAAGAACCTGAAGATCCTGTTTTCTACCTTCAAGAAAATTGGTGTGAAATCACCAGCTGTAACAACAACATAGATGTAGACACCACTTTTTTTGATATCCGAGATGATTTTTATCTTTGGCTTTCTCTGGGGTACCCTCAAAAACGAAGGTGATACGTGATACATCCTCTTACCAAGAACATTGACGCCTTCAACTACTGGGATGATAAGATCACCGGGTCTCACTTCGAAAGTGTACTCATCACTTTTCACTCTTTTGGGGAAAACGAAACCCGTAGGGGTGTAGAGGTAAAAGTTCTTAATCTCACCGGTGTAGAGTTTTCTTACAGAGAGGGTTATCTCACCCTCACCCACGTTCTTTAATTCAATAAGATGATCCGCCAGCGATGTTTGAAATAACATCAAGAATACCGCCAGCCACACGAATCTTGTCATCTTCATCAATTCTTTTGACAAGACCTTCTTGAGCGTAGATGAACACCTCCACCCTCTCTGAGGAGAAAGCCTTTCTTGCGTCGTTTAAAATGATGAGATCCAGATTCTTCTTTCTCAGCTTTTTCAAAGCGTTTTCTTCAAAGTTTCCGATCTCCGCCGCAAAACCAACAAGGAACTGGTGTTTCTTCCTGTGACCGAGCTCTTCGAGGATATCCTTGGTTCTTTCAAGGTGTAGAATCAGCTCTTTTTCCGTCTTCTTCAACTTTCCACTGAACGTTTCTTTTGGCCTGTAATCACCGACAGCAGCGTTCATGATAACTATGTCCACTTCGTCGTATCTTTTCATCACTTCGTTGAACATCTCTTCTGAACTTTCAACCGATACGAATTCGTCCACGAAATAAGGTGGTCTCAGGTATGTGGGGCCAGATACCAGACACACCGTTGCTCCCATTCTCTTTGCAACCGTTGCCAGTGCGTATCCCATCTTACCTGAGCTCGCATTGGTGATGAACCTCACAGTGTCTATCCTCTCTCGTGTCGGTCCTGCTGTTATCAACACACGCTTCCCAGCGAGTTTTTTTGGAGTCGTGAGAAGGTACACTGCTTCAACTATCTTCTCGTTCTCAGGATACCTTCCCTTGCCAATTTCTCCACAGGCAAGATAACCCTCTTCTGGTTCCACTACAAACCAGCCAAGCTTTTTCAGTTTTTCGAGGTTTTCTTGAAAAATCGGATTCACGTACATCCTATGGTTCATCGTTGGCACAAGGATCTTTGCTTTTTTGCTAAAACCCATCGCAACAAGGGTGAGAAGGTTGTCGGCGATGCCGTTTGCGATCTTGGAGATCGTGTTGGCCGTTGCAGGAGCGATAAGGAGCATGTCTGCTGTCCTGGAAAGTTCCGTGTGAGGAATCCACCCGTCCTTCACATCCATCCAGTCGGAATACACCGGGCAATTCCCTACCGAGGAGAACACCACCGGTGAGACCAGCTTAGTTGCATCCGGAGTCATTACCACACAGAGCTTGTGGTTTTCCTTTCGAAGTCTGCTAACAAGATCGACTGCCTTGTAGATCGCTATACCACTGCTGACACCGAGTACGATCTTCATGTATCACTTCACCTTCGGAATGAGGGCCTTGAGGATGTCTTCGTTCTTTATTCTGATGTAGTTCATGCTCAGCTCCATGAAAGCTGTGCTGACCGGATTCTCATCCTCTGTGGCCACAAAGGGCTTTGCGTACTCTCTGATGGCCTCCGCTCGCTTGGCCACAACGACCGGGATAGCGTATTTGTAGGGGATCTTTTCCAGGAGCTCGTCGTATTTGAGTTCGAACTTCACCATTTTTTCCATCCTTTCACCTCCATTTTGAACCGCTCTATTCTATCTAGGTTTCTGAGAACTTTTGCTCTCTCCGCCATCAAAATCGACACTACCGTTTCTATGGCCTTTTGAAGATCCTCGTTGATTACGATGTAATCGAACTCGTCCATGAACATCAGTTCCCATTTCGCATTTTCCAGCCTCACGAGGATGTCTGCTTCTTTTTCCGTCCCCCTCGCGAGGATCCTCTCTTTCAGGTCCGAATAGGACGGAGGAGCAACATATATGAACACGGCGTCCGGATAACTCTTTTTGACAGACAATGCGCCCTGTACATCGATATCCAATATCACATCTTTGCCCTCGGCGATGTGTTTCTCAACAAAAGAGCGGGGTGTTCCGTAAAGATGACCGTGCACACGTGCCCACTCGAGGAACTCTCCTTTTTCAACACGCCTCAAAAACTCCTCTTCTGTGATGAAGAAATAATCTTTTCCACTTACCTCGTGAGGCCGCTTTGGCCTGGTGGTGCAGGAGACGGAAAATACCACGTTGTCTACACTTTTGAGAACTTCTTTGATGATGCTGGTCTTCCCCGCTCCTGATGGTCCGCAGATAACGAAGAGCTGCCCTTTCATCGTTCACACTCCTACCTTTTACTTTCCCGCAGGCTTCTTTCTATCTCGTAGAAGTTCTCCATGAATCTTTGTGCGATCGTTTCCGGTTGTATGGCACTCAAAATGATATGATTGCTGTCAGTGATGATTATGGACCTTGTCTTTCTTCCGTAAGTTGCATCGATAAGTTTTCCCTCTATCTTTGCCTCATCTTTCATCCTTTTCAAGGGTGAAGACTCTGGATTCACGATGGCTATCACACGGTCTCCCGCTATGACGTTCCCAAAGCCGATGTTGATCAAACCGTACATTCTCTTCCTCCCCCTCATTCAATGTTTTGAACCTGCTCTCTGAACTGGGTAACGAGCACCTTCCCTTCAAGAGCAAGATTGGATATGTCGACAGAAATCGACTTCGATAGGATTGTGTTCAACTCCCTCAACATCTCCTGACCGAGAAAATCGAGGTTCAACCCCACAGGAGCGTCACTTTCGATCAGCTCAAACGCCCTTCTTATATGACTTTTGAGGCGTGTTATCTCTTCTCTTATGTCAGTTTTCGTTGATATGAAGGCCACGTGGTTCTCTAACACATCTTCTCTCACTGAAACGTCTTGAGGAAGTATCTTTTCGACTTCTCCCTTCAATTTTTCCCGATAAAGGGCAGGAAGCTGGTCTGAGATTCTTTCTATCTTTTCGACTATTGCGAGTAGATCTTCCAGGATCTTCTTCAAATCGACAGCGATTTTTGCTCCCTCTTTTCGTCTTTCCTCAACCAGTTTCTCCAGCGACTCTTTGAGAATTGGCACGAAATGGCTCCAGATGCTCTCAACTTCTTCGTCCGAAAGTTCCATCCGAAAAACATCTTTGAACACCAAAAGATCCGACAACTTCACTGGCTCAGGTAGAGAAAGCGCGTTGACGATATCTTCGAGCATGGAGTGGTAGGCTTGAACAACGTTCCTGTCAATTTCGAGGACTTTCGGTGGTTCAAGGAACTTTATCTGAACTCTGAGGTGTATTTTTCCTCTCCTCACGTACTCTTGAAAGATGGTGTTCATTTCCAGCTCTTTCATAGATAGGTACCCTGGTATCTGGTTGATAATGTTCAAACCTCTGGAGTTGAGAGATTTCACTTCCACTCTGAAATGGTAGGGGCCAGACACTCTTTCGACTCTGCTGAAACCTGTCATGCTTTTTATCACCAGATATTCCCCCTTCTGGTTGAAATTATACCATTATCGGTGATTATTTTCATTTATTCCAAAAAAGCTCATAATTTCTCCCATTTTCTCTAGAAAATAGTCCACTTCTTCTTCTGTGTTGTACCTGCAAAGACTGATTCTTATGGCCCCCTGAGCGATCTTACGATCGATTCCCATGGCCTCCAGAACGTGGCTGAGACGTTCATCCCTGCTTGTACAGGCCGAGGAAGTGGAAACGAATATGTTGTGGCTGGAAAGGAGATTCTGGAGGGTGGATCCTCTTAGATTCGGAAAAGAGACAGAAAGAGTGTTGGGGAGCGAAACATCAAGCGGTGTTATGATGTACGCTCCAAGTTTTTTCAAACCTTCAACGAGTTTTCTTCTCAGTTTTTCCATGTGCTCTATAACACTCTCAAGGTTCTCAACGGCAAGTTCCATCGCTCTTGCCGCACCGACTATACCCGGAACGTTCTGGGTACCGGATCTGAGACCTTTTTCCTGCCCGCCTCCGTGTATGAAGGGACGTATGGGGGCACCTTTTTTTATGAACGCTATACCAACACCCTTTGGACCATGGAATTTGTGCGCACTGAAACTTGCATAATCCACGTCCAGTTCATCGAGAGAAAAGGGTATTTTCCCTACTGTCTGAACGGCGTCCACATGCACCAAGATTTCTCTGCTCTTTTTCTTTACGACTTTCACGATTTCCTCTATGGGCTGAACAGTTCCCACTTCGTTGTTCGCAGCCATTACGCTAACAAGGAACGTGTCATCATCGATCGCTCGCTCCAGTTCTTCCAGTTTCACAACACCCCTGGAGTCAACAGGGACGTATTTCACCTTGAAACCTCTAAAAGAGAGATACTTCAGTGTTTCAAGAACTGCCTTGTGCTCTATGGGAGTTGTGATGATGGTTCTTTTTCTCCTCTCGAAAACCTCTGCAACCGCTTTGTGTATCCAGTTTATCGCTTCCGTCGCACACGAAGTGAAGAATATCTCGGAAGGTGACACACCGAGAATTTTTGCAACCTTCTCCCTTGCTCTTTCGAGATGAAGGTTCGCCTTTATCCCCATCCCGTGGGCGGAGTTGGGATTTCCGAATTTTTCCCTATAGAACGTGACCATCTCTTCCAGGACACGTTCATCTACTTTCGTTGTCGCGTTGTTATCGAAGTAAACCCTCATTCCGACCACCTCTCTTTCAGCTCTTCCACACCCTTTTTGATGACGCCTTCCACGTACTTTCTCAACTCTTCTTCTTTGGAGAATTCCCTTGGATTGACGGGTTTGTGTATCCTGAGAAACACTTTGCCAGGCGTGAAGACCCAGTGATTCTTCGGTATCAGATGGTAGGTTCCCCAGATGGACACAGGAAGAACAAGAACACCGGTCCTCATAGCGATCATGAGGCTGTCCTTTTTGAATGGAAGCATCTCACCATTCGGTGATCTTGTTCCCTCCGGAAAGACGATGAACGTGACACCGTTTCTCAATTTCTCGATTGCTTCTCTCAGCGCCTTCACCGCTTTTCTTGGATTTTTTCTATCAAGGAAAACACCGTTCAAGTACTTTATGTACCAGTTCACGCCCGGTATCTTCCTCAGTTCCTCCTTAGCAATGAAAGCTCCTGTGGCGACAAATCCAAGTATCAAAGGAATGTCCATGAGACTCTGATGATTCGCCACAACAATGAAATTTCTGTCCTTTGGTATGTTCTCTTCACCCTCGACGATCACCTTGGAGAAGAGCCACCCGAACGCTCTCCTTCCGAACTTTTTTATTTCTTTCAAAACATACCTTCTTGCTTCTTCTTTATCCCTCATCAGGAAAGATCTGAGGAGAACGAAACCACCGTAGAAGACGATATAAACGGTCGCAATGAAATAGAAGTACAGAGTCACCAGAAACTCTCTGAACTTTTTCACTCTATCACCTCGATCTTTCTCGACTTGAACGCCTCCTCTTCGAGAACCGAAAGGTCAAGTATCTTTTGTTCCAACTCCTCTAAAGCAGAGGGGTGAGATCTTGTAGCAGGATTCTTCGGAGCGAAGAAAACACAGCTATCCTGATATGGTTTTATAGATATCTCATACGTTCCTATTTCTCTTGCCTTGTTCACGATCTCCGTCTTGTCGAATCCTGCAAGAGGTCTGATCACAGGTCTTGTTGTGACACTCTCGATCGACCACAGGTTTTCCAGCGTTTGGCTCGCCACTTGCCCCACGTTCTCTCCAGTGTAGAAGGCGATCGCGTTGACTTCTTCCGCGATCTTCTCCGCTATCCTGAACATGGATCTCCTGTACATGATCAGGGAATATCTGTCTGGGACACTCTTTTTTATCTTGAGCTGAACTTGAGTGAGATTCACCACATGCAATCTCAAAGAATACCCTCCACTGAACTCTCTGAGCACCCTGAGAACGTCTTTCACCTTTTCAACGGCACCTTCTGAAGTGAACGGAGGTGATACGAAGGTGACGGATTCTATCAAAACACCCCTCTTCAGTGCGTACCATCCAGCAACCGGGCTGTCTATTCCCCCAGAGAGGAGCAAAATCGCCTTCCCACCTGTGCCAACGGGGAGCCCACCGTAGCACTCTACCTTGTCTGTGAACACAAGGATACCTTCCGGTCTCACTTCAACTCCCAGAACAAAATCCGGATTGTGTACATCCACACTGAGTTCTTTGAAATTTCTGAGAACAAGAGAGCCGAGTTCGTTGTTCATTTCATAGACGCCTTTTCTGTACTCCTTATATGCCTTTTTTGCCTGAACTTTGAAGGTCTTGAATTCCCCCTGCTCCAATTTTTCTTTCACCGCAGCAAGGACAGTCTCTTTTACCTCTTCGAAGTCGTGACTCACAAGAAACCCCTTACTGAAGTTCTGAATTCCGAAGATCTTTTTCAGCTTATCGTCGAGATTGGTATCCTCAACCGGTATGATGAACCTTCCCCACTGCTTTTTCACTTTCACGCCCGTTACCCTTTCGATGTTCTTTTTGAGGGCGTCTTCGAAGTTTTTTCTGTTTTTCCCCTTAAGACCTATCTCGGCATACCTTACGATGTAAACTCTCAACCCATCCACCTCCGGATAGAATTTTAGCAAATGAACGAAAAGAGGTTGCCGATCCCAGGTGTATAATGTAAAATAAAGATGAACCGAAAGTTTCAGGAGGGATGCTACATGGCAGAACATATAATAACACTCGCTTTGTCCGGCGACAAGGTAGATATCACCACTTCCACACCCCTTGTGGTGGCTCTCAGAGATCTTCTCTATGAAGGTGACTGGGAGCTCTTGAAAGAGGATATGGAAGCGAAGAAAAACATAATGAAGGAGGTTCAAACGTGCGAAAAACTGGAAGGGATCGTCCACCTAGACGAAACCGTTTACGAACCTCTTATCTTTCCGGAGTTTCAGAAGTGGCTTGAAGAGGAAGAGATAAGTGTGAAGGACTTCAAAAACGTCTCTCTGAAAGGACTCTACGATCTTGCCCTTGAGTACGCAGACCGAAATCTTTACGATGTGTCGCACGACATAATCAAGTTCATGCTCGACATCGACAGCAACTACGCTCCAGCGTACGAATTGAAGGGAACCCTTCTCGTTGAACAGGGAAGGGTAGAAGAGGGAATTAAATACCTCGACAAAGCGGTGGAAATAGATCCGTGGCTTGTACAGGCTTACGCTTCCCTGGGAGAGGCTTATTATAATCTTGGTGACTACGAAAAAGCCGTTCATTACTGGGAAAGAGAACTGGAGTATGCCCCCGATGACAAGCTCACCTATTTCGTTTTGGCAGAGACATATCAAGAGATGAACAGAAAAGATCTTGCCATCAGAACATTGGAGAGGCTCCTGAAAAGAGACCAGAAGAACATTCCCGCCTTGTATCAGCTCTCGGAACTTTACAGAACGCTCGGCGAGGAAAGGAAAGCGAAAGAGATGGAGGAACGTATTATGAAGGCCAAGCCAACGTATCCCACCGAGATAGAACCGTGGGCGAAGGTGATGCTCAGGCATGGAAAATACGAAAAAGTGGCTGAAGAATTGGAAAAGATAGTCGAATCATCTCCTCTGAACACGCTTGCAAGACTCCTTCTTGTGGTTCCTTATGTGAAGATGGGAAAAGTCGATAAAGCAAGAGAAATACTCGAAGACCTCGAGCAGACGAACGTCTGGTATTATTATGGAAAGAAAGAAATCTTCGACGAGCTTCTTACAGAGGAGGAAAAAGCAGCTTGTGGCATATCTTGATGTTCGGTCTTGGACTGATAATTGGAAGTTTTTTGAACGTGGTGATTTATAGATCAACGAGGGAGGGTCTCAAACTATGGGATCCTCCTTATTCGTTTTGTCCTAATTGTAAAAGAAAGATACAATGGTACGACAACGTGCCCCTCTTGAGCTACATCCTTTTGAAGGGAAGATGCAGGTATTGTGGCTGGAAAATTCCTTTGAGATATCCGATTGTGGAGCTTTTAACAGGGGTGGTGTTTCTCTTGAATTCTCTCCTCATGAAAGACTCCCTAGATCTTTTTCTGGCATGTACGATATCTTCGTCTTTGATCGCTATTTCCTTCATAGATCTTGAAACTTTTCTGATACCAGATTACCTGAATTTCACTGTTGTTGCCTCTTCCTTCATTGTGGCGTTGAGAGAACGTTTTCTGGACCACCTGATGGCTTTTTTTATCGTGACGGCTATGTTTTTGGTTTTGAAGTTTTTTTACAGAGATGGTCTGGGGATGGGAGACGTGATTCTTGCAATGGGGATGGGTATTCTTCTTTCCCCCTTCCCTGCCATAATCGCTGTTCTCGTTGCGTCAATTTCCGGTATTCTGTTTGCGCTGATAAGGGGAAAGGGTAAAATGGATATAAAAATGCGCATTCCGTTCGGACCTTTCCTCGCCTTGGGGGGATACACCCTGTTTCTCATATCGTATACGACGAGGTGGTTGTAGTTGGCCAGGGTTTTTCTTGAAAAACTCAGCAAAAGGCTTTTAGGCGGTCATCTGTGGGTTTACGAAAACGAGATCTCGAGGGTGGAAGGTGACTATGAAAACGGAGAAGTGGTGGATCTCTTCAGACCCGATGGTTCTTTCTTCGGAAGGGGATACATAAACGATCACTCGAAAATCAGAGTGAGGATTCTCACCTGGAGAAACGAGAAAATAGACCGTGAGTTCATAAAGAAAAGAATAGAGGACGCCCTCAAAAAAAGAAGATCCATCGAGGACACAAGTGCTTTCAGGGTGGTGCACGGTGAGGGGGACTTTTTACCGGGTCTCATCGTGGATCTTTTCGGTGATTACGCTGTCATCCAGATTACAACGTTAGGAATGGAAAGGATGAAAGAGTGGATTCTGGATGCTTTGATAGAGCTTTTTCGACCGAAGGGAATATACGAAAAGTCGGTTGGAACATTTCGTGAGAAAGAAGGTTTGGAAGATCACGAAGGATGGATCTACGGTGGGGGTCCCGAGCTGATCGAATTCAAGATGAACGGGCTGAGGTTCCTTGCGGACACGAAGGGACAGAAGACCGGTTTCTTTTTGGATCAGAGAGAGAACGCCAGGATGGTGTTCGACTTCGCTGAAAATAAGGTATGTCTGGATGTCTTTTCCTATACAGGAAACTTCGCAGCCCATCTCCTGAAAGGTGGAGCCAAGCACGTCACCCTCGTGGATTACTCCGAAAGATCCCTGGAAATCGCAAGAGAAATACTGAAAATGAATGGCTTTAAAAGTTTCAATACAATCGTTGGTAATGCTTTCGACATCTTGAAAAGCTTTGACAGAAGCAGCGAAAAATACGATCTTGTGGTGTTGGATCCTCCATCCTTTGCGAAGAGCTCCAAAAGCCTTGAGAACGCAAAGAGAGGATACAAGGAAATAAACCTGAGAGCGATGAAAATTTTGAGAAAACCAGGGATCCTTGTGACATCATCCTGTACCCAGATAGTTTCCGAGGAAACGTTCAGAAGGGTCCTCATGAATGCTTCCTTCGATACTAGGACCTGCTTGACCGTGTTGAAGAAGGGGGGACAACCCTCCGATCATCCTATCCTCCTGAACGTTCCGGAAACCCAGTATCTGAAGTTCTACATTTTCCAAGTTGAGAAGAGGTGGTAACGTGTTTTCGGAGCGCGTACTGAAATTCGAGGAGAGTCCCATAAGAAAACTCGTGCCGTACGCCGAAACGACGAGGAGGCGTGGCATAAAGATCTACCATCTGAACATCGGCCAGCCTGACCTGAAAACTCCTGGAGTATTCTTTAAAAGCATTCAAAGAAAAAGACCTGATGTTGTTTACTATTCGCACTCTGCTGGTATACGGGAACTTCGAGAAGCGTTTGCCTCTTACTATCAAAGAAGACAAAACGCTAGCGTGGAACCGGAGAACGTCCTAGTTACAAATGGAGGAAGCGAAGCGATTCTTTTCTCCTTCACTGTGGTGGCGGATCCTGGTGACGAGATACTCGTTTTAGAACCCTTTTACGCCAACTACAGAGCTTTCGCGAGGATAGCTGGTGTGAAGCTCGTGCCTGTAGTCAGGCGAATGGAGGACAACTTCTCGATTCCTAACAATCTGGACAACTTTGTAAGTGATAGAACGAAGGCGATCGTGCTGTCCAATCCCTGCAACCCCACAGGGGTGGTCTATGGAGAAAAAGATTTGCACTACCTTCTGGATTTCGTTGAAAGAAACGATCTTTTCATGATAGTCGACGAAGTTTACAGCGAGATAGTGTTTCGAGGAAATTTCGTGAGTGCTATGACCCTAGAAAACGATAGGGTAATAGTAGTGGACAGTGTCTCAAAGAAATTCAGTGCATGTGGAGCGAGGGTGGGGTGCCTCATCACAAAAAACGAGCGTGTGCTGAAACATGCCATGAAACTGGCCCAGGGAAGGCTGTCACCTCCTCTTCTTGAACAGATAGGTTCTGTTGCTCTTTTGAATCTTGATGACGATTTTTTCGAAACTGTCAGAGAAACGTACAGGGAAAGAGTCGAAATCATTATCGACAAACTCGAGGAGCACGGTTTGAAAAAATTCACAAGACCCTCAGGAGCTTTCTACGTCACTGTAGAGCTTCCCGTGGAAAATGCGGAGGAGTTTGCCAAATGGATGCTCACAGATTTCAATCTTAACGGTGAAACAACGATGGTTGCACCGCTGAAAGGATTCTACATCACACCGGGGCTGGGAAAAAGAGAGATCAGAATTGCCTGTGTACTCGAGAAAAAATCGCTTTCAAGGGCTATGGATGTCCTCATGGAGGGATTGAACACGTGGTTGAAAAAGTTCTCTTCGGCACGGCGTTGTCTTTCCTAGTCGCTCTTTATCTTTCCATTCCGAAAGATCTCAGGCTGAAAAGACTCTTGAAAGTTGCTCCTTTCTCCCTTCCGTTCGTCTTTGGGGGTTGGCAATCCCTTTTGACGGCTTTTCTAGTTGCTTACGCTCTGGAGATCCTTGGCTCGAACAGCTTTCTGATCCTTCTGACACTTCCTCTTGCGTTGATCAACATTCCTCTCTTTTATGTATCCATCGCGGTGCTGAGCTTCGCTGTTTTCATAAGAAAGAACCCCTTTGAAAAAACCCTTCTCTTTCTGGAGACTCTCTTTGTCTCTTTCCTTGTGCTCTTTTCTATCTTAAGTGCCATTAAAGAAGACTACATCCCTTCCTTTCTCGCCATTTTTGCCTTTTCTCTTCTTTTGCTTGAGAAAAAATGGAGAAAGAAAAGCGAGGAAAGTTTACAGAAAAAAACAGAAGAGCTTTCCGCTGTTAACCAAGAACTAACGGCATTGAACCAGCAGCTCACCGCGGTGAATCAAGAACTGGAGGCGTCCTACGAAAGTCTTCAGGTGCTGTCCAACCAGCTGAACAGGATGATGGAGATCATGGGAGAAATAGACCTTGAAATTGATCCCTTCCCTATCCTGGAGAAGGTCTTTTACGACTCAAGAAAGCTGGTGGAGCCTCTCTCGGGCCTCGCGGTGAAAAACTCAAAACAGGAGTTCATGGTTGGAAAAAAAACTGAGAGCTTCCTTCAAAAAAGATCGAAAAATTCGGAGGTAAAGTTGTTCATATCGAGAAAGCTGGAAAGAGACGAAGAAACATTTTTGAAATCCATTATGAACTTTTCACTCTTTCTTTTGAGAGCACACGACTCCTACTGTGAAGTGCTGGAAAATAGAAATACCCTGTCTCATATGCTCACCTCCCTGGAAGAAGTTCTGGTGGTTTCGAATAGAACAGAACTTTTGGAGAAAATGCTCCACTACCTGAGGGATATACTTCCAGGAATCGTTCTGTCTTCCATTTCCATGCTGGAGGACAACAAGCTGACCACTTTCTTTTTGAGAGATGAAAAAGTAGAAAAGACAAACCTGAATCGAGGAATCGTCATGAGAGCTTTCAGAGAAAGAAAAGACATTCTCATTGAGGATGTGAAGGACTTTCCAGAGTTCTTTGATGTAACGGGTGGAAAGGCAAGATCCGCTGCTGCTGTTTTTTTCGAGTACGAAGACATGCCGTTTGTGATAGAGGTGGAAAAAGAAGCGGCGTTTTCTGAATTCGAGTTTTCTACTCTGAAGATGATGGCGCGCGTTCTGAGCATTTTCCTTTCGAGGTTGAACCTCTATAGGAAGTTGAGGAGTACGTTCTTTCAGACCATAGAGGCGTTTTCTTACGCTATGGAACTGAAAGATCCTTACACCAGTGGCCACAGTTTGAGGGTTTCCAAATATGCCCAGGAGATCGCCAGAAGAATGGGACTTTCAAAACATAGGATCGAAAGAATAAGAATAGCTGCCCTGCTCCACGACATAGGAAAAATAGGGATGAGAGGAGCGATACTCAATAAGACCTCGAAGCTCACAAAGGAAGAATACGAAGAGGTGAAAAAACATCCCGAGCTGGGAGAAAAGTTGATCAGCAAGGTGGAGGATTTTTCAGACATAGCCAAAATAGTACGGCATCACCACGAGTGGTACGGAGGAGGTGGCTATCCCGATAACCTTTCCGGAGAGGAGATACCTCTTGAGTCCAGAATAATTGCAATAGCAGATGCCTTCGATGCTATGACAAGTGACAGGCCCTACAGAAAGGCGATGAACAAGAACACGGCCCTTGAAATTCTTCGAAAGAACGAGGGTCTTCAGTGGGATCCTCTTGTTTTGAAGGTTGCCCTGAGTTACTTCAGCGAACTTTGATGAACCTCATTCCCGTTCTTTCGCATGCCCCGTCGTTCAGATCGTCATCACCGTACATGACACAGTTCTCCGGAGAGGTACCGATCTTCTCGCATATTTCGAGGTAATACCTCGGATCGGGCTTGCAGAAGTGGAAGTTTTCCATATCCGTTATCAGGTGGAAATCTTCTTCTGAGAGACCTATCCAATTCAATCTTTTCACTATGGCGATTCTGGGAAAAACAGGATTTGTTGCAAGAACGATTTTTCCTTTCTTTTTCTTTTCCTCAAGAAGGTCTATCGTTTTCTTTACAGGTTTGACTGCGTGCCTGAGGGAGTCGAATAGTTCACTTTCGTAGAACTCCATGAAGAGATCTTTCCATTCCCCTGCTCTCCGCCCTGTTTTCCTCTCAAGGCATCTCATGTATCTCTCTAAATTGGTGGAACCATCAGGGTTTCTCGTTATTTCCTCCACACAATCAAGAACCAGATTCGGTGAGAGGGGGATTCCTCGTTTTTTGAAAAACAGAGTCAGATTTTTGAAATACTCCCTTGCAAAACCATTGTCTTCTGCCAGCGTCCCATCGTAATCGAAGAGAAAGAACTTCATCTTCCTGCCCTCCTTTTTTTAACTATTCTAACACTAGTTCGGTGATAGAATTTTTAACAGGAGGTGAGATGTTTTGGAAAGAGAAACGAGAGGGATCAAACTTCTGAGAGGAGATCCCAGAAAAGCGATAGTGAAACTCTCCATTCCCATGATGCTTGCCATGCTGGTCCAAACGGTCTACAACCTAGCGGACGGAATCTGGGTTGCTGGACTTGGACCCCAGGCATTGGCAGCAATAGGCTTGTTTTTTCCAGTATTCATGATCATCATTTCGCTTGCAGCGGGTATAGGTGTCGGAGCCAGCTCCATTGTGTCCCAGAAGATCGGTGAAAGAGACAAAACAGGTGCCGATACTGCTGCTTCAGTCTCCATGTTACTTTCGGTGATCATCGGGTTGATGGGTGTTGCAGTTTTTCTGCCCGTCATTTCATCCATTCTCGGTTTTGCCGGCGCGCGTGGAGAGACCCTTCGATTGGCTCTCGAATACTCTGTAGTTCTCATATACTCCATTCCCCTGATCATGTTCAACAACGTGGCGAACGGTGTTCTCAGGGGGGAAGGAGATGCAAAAAGGACGATGATCGCCATAATGGTGGGGTCTTTTCTCAACATAGCCCTCGATCCCGTGTTCATATACGTCTTTGGATGGGGTATCAAAGGAGCCGCCTACGCCACAGTGCTATCGATCGCCGTTTCTTCTTTTCTAATCTCGTACTGGTTGCTCTTCAAAAAAGACACGTACGTGTCCTTTCGTCTTAGGTGGGACGGAGAAATATTGAAGAAAATTCTGAAAATAGGTATTCCAGCCTCTCTAGCCCAGATCACAATGTCTGTGGCGATCTACGTGTTGAACGTTTTCGTAGTGAAAGCGGGAGGAGATTACGGAGTGGCAGTTTTCACAAGTGCATGGCGTGTGGTAAATTTCGGCACGGTTCCACTCATCGGGATGGCCACGGCGGTAACGTCTGTCACGGGAGCAGCGTTCGGTGAGAGAAACGGCGAAAAACTCGAAACGGCACACCTTTACGCCGTGAAACTCGGTTTCTTCGTCGGGCTGATGGTGACGACAACAATTCTCATCTTCGCACCTTTCATAGCGAAGGCGTTCACTTACTCTCAGGAAGGAGAAAGACTTTACGGTGAACTTGTGAAAGCGCTCAGGATCCTGAGTCTTTTTCTTCCTAGTGTTCCCTTTGGGATGTTCACTTCCTCCATGTTTCAGGGGGTGGGCCAGGGCTTAAAGAGTCTCATCGTGACCATAATGAGAACTGTGATCATGCAGGTTCTCTTCTCGTGGTTGCTCGTATTCGTTTTGAACATTGGACTCACTGGAGCCTGGTGGGGTATCGTCCTCGGGAACGCCACGTCCGCTCTCATCACCTTCACTTGGGGAAGGTTCACGGTAAATCAGTTGAAAAGAGAATTTCAGGTGAGTTGATACCCTCTCGCGTCTCGAACGGATCCGCTCTCTACATCGACCAGAAAGGCGTTACTCCAAGAATGGTTCATGTGGACCCCTTTTCACACTATGTGTCCCGGTGATTCTAAGAGTGATGGGGACGTACTTGAAGGGTACAACCCACGTTTCTCCGATCCCTTCACCACTCTTCTGAGCCTTCATCTACACACACTTCCTGGTAGAATGTTATCGGGGAGGGATGCTTATGATAAAGATGGAAGCCTCCTACTCTATCATCGAAAAAATTGTTTTGAAAAGTGCTGAAGGAATCTCTCACTTTTCGATCTCGAAAGATGATGAAAATCTCCTGGTCAAACTGAAACACGGTTCCTTTCCCTTTGCCATCTCCGTGAAGATCAAGATTCTGTCGATCCAGAGAGTCCCGGATGATCCCATCGTGCTGAAAGTGGGTGTTCCTTCTTTTTTAATGGAGATGCTGAAGAAGAAGATAGAAAGAGATGGTCTGGAAGTCCGTGGAAACGAAATACACCTCTACACTAAGAAAATCTCCAAGGTATTCGAAGACCTCATAGTTTCGAATTTGGTGTTCAAAGACGACAGGATTGTGCTCCACGTAGAGGAAGCGTGAATTCACTTTCCTGCAACGTCTGAAAGAGATTTACAATTTCTGAGAACAAAGTATCTGGAGGCTTCTATTTGCTGTATAGCTTTCACATAACCATCCAGAAACTCCACGTAACTTCTGCTCTCACCGTTTTCAATGGCCAGACTTTTATCCAGCCTTCCATCCCAGGAAACTATGAAGATCCGATTGTCGTCTATGAACGAACCGTCGGGGACATGATACCTCAACGCAACGAAACCGTGATCCGTGTTCAAAAGATCATGCCCCATGAAAAAGCCTCCTTTGTACTCTATACCCATAACGTTGAGAATCGTTGGTAGAAAATCGATCTGCCCACCTACGGTTTTTACAGTACGGTGAGCTCTACTTCCAGGCACATGTATTGCAAAGGGAATGTTGAGCGCTTTCTCAAAGGAGAATTCTTCCCCTAGGAGCTTTGGCATGTTGATTTTGACTTCTCTGTTGAACGGATACAGCCCCGCATGATCACCGTAGAGAACGATCACCGAATTGTCGTAGAGCCCGCTACGCTTGAGTTCTTTCATGAAAACTCCAAAAGCCTCATCCGCATAGTGTATAGCCTGAAGATAATGGCCGACTATGGTGTCTCTTATTTCCTCTGGGAGGGTCAGTTTCCTGTGCTCTTCAGGGATGACAAAGGGCGTGTGACTCGATATAGTGATCAAGAAGGCATAGAAAGGCTGCGGATAGTTCTTCAATCTCTGAACGGCCTGTTTGAAGAAAGAAACGTCCGCCAGGCCCATTCCGAAGATTTCGTCCCGTTTGAAATCTTCCAGACTCACAAATTCATCGAATCCCATGTGTTTGTAGACCTCCTCCCTGTTCCAGAACCACGCAACGTTCCCATGAAACACGATTGTGTGATAGCCGTTCAGCTTCATTATTTTGGGAAGTGTCGGGAGATTTATCATGGGATACTCTTCATAGATCACAACGTCCCCCAGTGTGTGGATGGAAGTGTTGACCACAAACTCGGCATCCGCCGTGTTCCCACTTCCCACTTGCTGGTAGCACCTTGAAAAGTAGATCGTGTCATTGTCCTTCAGAAAAGCGTTTATGTTCGGTGTGATCTCCTGACCGTTCACCTTAAGACCAACAACGAAGTTCTGAAGTGACTCCATTTGAACGACTATCACGTTCTTTCCTTTTCCAATCCCGAAAAACTTCTTTTGTGAAGCACGCTTTTCCGTCTCTACCTTTGGAACCCCTTCGGCTTCGTTCTTTCTACCTCCAGGGACGAAAAGATCGATTATATCTTGAAGATGGTAAGAAAACATCCCGTATCTGTTGAAAACGAATTTCGGTTCCAAATGTTGAGATGTGTGGATGGCGGCAATAAAGGTGAAAGAAACCAGCATCAAGTTCAGCGTAAAGGGACTGAACTTGGGTCTTCCTCTTTCTCTGAAAAGAAACCACACGAAAGGAAGATCCGCCACAAAGAGAAGAGAATAAGCATCGATGAAGTATTTTATGTCTCCCCCGAGATCACCTACTTGAGGAATCAGAGTGATTTCCCTTATGGAAGGGAGATTCCCGAAGTTTTGAAAATACAGATAATCGACGAAGAGTAAAAGGGAGAGCACTGTGTAAAGGAATTTGTGCTCTCCCCGAAAGATCAGAAATAAAACGATGATCCAGCCAGCTGTGCTGAAAACAAGTGAAACGCTGAAAGAATTCAATGTGTGAACGTAAAACAAAACGAGTTTTACAACGGTTAAAAGAACAAGGAGATAACCACCCATTCCTCACTCACCTGTTGTTGTCGAAGAAGTGGATTCTTCCGTTTTCAGCTCCTCTAAAAGAGACTCCACCTGATTATATGCGGACTCATAGTCCATGAAGTTCGGATCTATCTTCTTCATCTCGTCAAGATAGGACTTTGCGGACGTGGGATCTTTCAACGCAAGGCTCATGTCGTAAAGCATGTAGTAAGAATCAAGACGCATGTCGGTGGAAGCGTTTGTGGCGTTGGCAACGGTGTAAAGACCGAGCATGACTCTGATAACTTGATTTGGGTCGTATCCACCTGTTGAAAGATACGGTTTAACCTGGTTATACAGGTTAGAGTAGTAGTTGTACCTGATGTTGACATCGTTTGGATTCATCTGATACGCGTACTCGAGCACGTACGTGGAAGACGGGTAGTTCGCGTAGAGATAGGCCACAACCGCTCTTTTTTGACTCTCCACCGCCTTTCTCTCGTTTTCGAGTTCCTTCTTCTTTTCGGCAACTTCCTCGAGCGAAAGTTTTCCGTACTTTTTCACGAGATCTTTATCAGGTTCCTGAGATTTTTTAAGTGCTTCTTCGTATTGTGTCATCTCAGCTATCTGCTTGGTGATTTCTTGGATCTTCGTGTCAGAGAGAAGGACGAAGAGCGACTTCAATTCGTCGGATCCTTCTTCTACCAGCTTATCCTCCTGGAAAAGAAGATCTGATAGCTTTTCGTAAAGACCTTCCTCGTTTTTCAAGTATCTCCACCAGTACTCGAGCACCTGGTCGTTGAATGCGTAAGAAAGTTTCTCCTCCTTCATGAATTCTTTCAGCCACTTCTGAAACTTTTCCTGCTCCAGTTTTGTTTTTACTTCACTGTACGCGTCACTGTTTTCAAAGGCGTTGAAATCTGCGAGGACCGAGGAAGTTTTCACCCTGAACACGTACCACTGATCGAGGAAATAAAATGGTCCGACGATCGAACCTGGAGTGGCGCTGAACAGAGCCGTATCCATTTCTTCGGGGAAGATCCCCCTTGTAGCGTTGGAGAATGATTGTACTGTGAGTTCCATACTGGAAGCTGCTTCATCGAACCCCAATTCGTTAGCTTTCGCCAAGAATTCCCGAGCGGTGAAGCTGCTGTCGAACGATATGGCATCCAGGTCCACTCTGTCGTATTGATTTTGAAGATTTTCCTTGTTTTCCTCAAAGTACTGTTTTATCTCATCTTCCGTCACGGCACCGACCGTTTCCCGGACCTTCTTTACGGTGAGTTGGACGCGCGTTTGAGGTTCCAAGTAGTTTTTCTCGTAGTTTGTCAGGCTTCCGTACAACCTCTTTATCCTTTCAAGCTGGTTCCGATCGCTCTTTATCGTATTAATGACGTTATTTACTTCCTGCTCTATCTCTTTCTTAGAAGGTTTTACGTTGCTTTTCTCCGCGTAGTAGAGAACTACTTTCTGCTGAAGGAACACATCCGCTATCAACGCCTTGAGCCTGGGTTCTTCGAACAGAGGATCCAGAGAAGTGATCCTGTAGGAGTTCAACAAATTTGAATAGTAATCGTTCACTTCCCAGGGCATGAGCCAATAGGCGGGATCGTTGAGCGCTGTGCCATTTTTTGTAATGTAGGCAAGACTCTGGTCCAGAGTATAGTTTACGTTCCTGGGGGTGCTCCTCAAGTTTATCGACACAGACCACCAGATCATACCCGCGACGAAAGCAATGGCGATCGCCCAAATGATGACTCCCTGCCATTTTTTCATCCATTTTCTCATTCCATGAACCCTCCTTCAAATTCCGCCTCTTCTTCCTCAAACTTTTTCGGCCTCACAAGGGGAAAAGGAATGACATCCCTTATTGTGGGGGAATCTGTGATGAACATGAATAACCTGTCAAGACCGATACCAAGCCCTCCTGTGGGAGGCATCCCGTATTCGAGAGCTCTTACAAAATCCAGGTCCATCATGTGAGCTTCCTCGTCACCCTCTTTCCTCATCTTCGCTTGTTCTAAAAACCTCTGATATTGATC
>NZ_JAGGZH010000023.1 GCF_021162145.1 Thermotoga sp. | reverse complement strand
TCTTCTATTGCGATCGCGAGTTCCTCGTCCATTCCTCCTTTCAAAGCATAGATTCTCCCCATGACACCCTGAAGTTCTGGAAATTCGTACACCACCTTGGAAGCGATATCTGCTTTGCACACTGACGCCACCTTCAACACCTTGTCAGTGAAATCCTCAGGAAATTTCAGCTCCTCGCATATCTTCCTAGAGATCTTCACAATCCTTTCCACCTTGTTGTACAGTGTGCCGAGCTTTTCTTGAAATACGATTTCCTTCAGCTTTTCATTCATCTCTTCGAGAGAAATCTCCAGATCCTTGTAAAAATAGTAACGAGCGTCCTCCAAGCGGGCATTTATCACCCGCTCGTACCCTTTGACAACGTTCTCAGGAGGCTGGGGACCATCTTGGAAGACCACGAAGAAATTCGTCAATCTGTCTTTGCGAGCAATGAAAGCCCTCTGATGGTGTTTCACAGCTGTGACGATGATTTCCTCTGGGAGTTCGAGATACTTCTGGTCAAACTGTCCCACAAGAATCTTTGGGTACTCTGTTATCGCAACGATTTCATCGATGAGATTCTCATCGCGTTCCACTTTCATCTCGTGACTCTTCTCGAAATCTTCCAGCTGTTTCAAAACACTTCTCTTTCTCTCTTCATGTGAGGCCATCACGTATTCCGACCTGAGAACCTCGTAGTACTCATCCGGGGTGGCTATCTCAAGGGAACCGGAATGGTATCTCTTTCCATAGGAAAAGTGCGAAGCCTTCAGACCAAAGAGAGTAAGCTCCAGGATCTTGTCGTTCAGCATGGCAACGATCCAGTGAACGGGTCTCACGTACTCGTACTCCCCACTCCCCCACCTCATGGGCTTTTTGAAACTCATTCCCAGCACAAGATCCTCAAAGACCTTCGGAAGCACCTCTTCAAGAGTTTTCCCCTCTATTTTCCTCGAGATGTACACATAGCCATCCTTTTCCACGATATCCTCAAAAGAGGCGTTGTTCTTCTTCAAGAATCCCTCCAGAGCTTTGGTGGGAGCACCCTCCTTATTGTAGGCTACGTTCAAAGGAGGACCTTTTTTCTCCTCCACGAAACCTTCCTGTTTTTCCGGAAGACCACGGAGAAGGACACCAAAACGCCTGCTACCAACGAATACCTCCACCGAATCACATAGAATTCTGTTTGCTTTTAGCAACTCTTTTGTTTTCGTTTCGAGCTGTTCTAGAATACTATGAAATTCACTCGCCGGAAGTTCTTCGAGTCCGATTTCAAGCAGGGCTGTTCTCATGCTCCTGCACCTCCAGGAAGACTTTTGCGACCTTCCGCGCCATCGCCTGGATTCTCTTCACGTACGCCTGTCTCTGAGACACGCTTATCGCTCCTCGAGCGTCCAAAAGATTGAAAGTGTGCGAACACTTCAACACGTAATCGTAAGCGGGAAGATAGAGCCTCTTCTCTATGAGTCTGTAGAACTCCCTTTCAAATTCCTCGAAATGTCTAAACAGAAGGTCCACATTTGCTTCTTCGAAATTGAAGAAGGAAAATTCTCTCTCGTTCTCAAGAAAAACATCTCCGTATTTTACGTGCTCGTTCCACTTCACCTCGAAGATGTTGTTGACCCCCTGCAAATACATAGCAATCCTTTCAAGGCCGTAGGTGATCTCGAGAGGTATTTCCTTCAGGGAGATACCGCCTATCTGTTGGAAGTAGGTGAACTGCGTGATCTCCATGCCATCCAACCACACTTCCCACCCAACTCCCCAAGCTCCAAGTGTGGGAGATTCCCAGTTGTCTTCCACGAACCTCACATCGTGTTTCCTGAGGTCCACACCCAGGTATTCCAGAGATTCCAGATACAGCTCCTGAGAGTTCCCAGGGGAAGGCTTTATTACCACCTGATACTGGAAATATCTTTGAAGCCTGTTTGGATTTTCACCGTACCTCCCATCAGCTGGCCTTCTACTAGGTTGAATGTAAGCGACCTTCCACGTTCCCTTTCTCAAACTCCCAAAGAAGGTTGCAGGATGAAAAGTTCCAGCACCCACCTCCAAATCGTAGGGCTGCTCCAGGAGGCATCCTTTGGAAGCCCAGAATTCGTTCAGTTTCATTATCACGTCCTGAAGGTACATCGTTCACTCCCCTTCCTTCACAGCTATGGCTTCTATCTCTATCTCCACGTTCTTTGGAAGCTGGGCGACTGACACGAAGGATCTGGCGGGTTTGTGTGAAGAGAAGTAACGCGAGTACACCTCGTTGACCTTTGGAAAAAAGTCGATACTGGTGGTGAATATCGTCACCTTCACCACGTCTTCCAAAGAAAATCCCCCAGCTTCCAGAATTGCTTTCAAGTTTTCCAAGACTTGCTCTGTTTTTTCTTCGATGGTACCATCCACGATCTCACCCGTTTTGGGATCCACAGGGATCTGTCCGGAGACGAACATCATGTTACCAACGACTATCGCCTGAGAGTAGGGTCCTATGGCCTTAGGTGCCCTGTCGGTTTCGATCACACGTTTCATTTTCTCCCCTCCATCTGAAAACAGGTTTTCTCGAGGCGAGCACCTCGTTCACCCTCCGAACGGGCGTTCTGTGAGGAGCACTCTTCAAAACACCTGGATTCTCGAACGCCTCCTTAACCACCTTTTCGAGGATCTCAGCGTATCTGTCCAGCGTTTCCTTGCTCTCTGTTTCGGTGGGTTCTATCATCAGCGCCTCGGGAACTATCAAGGGAAAGTACACCGTCGGTGGGTGGACACCGTAGTCCAGGATTCGCTTCGCCAGGTCCATGGTTCTGACACCTGTTTTTTTGAACACCTCTTCAGCACTTGCTACAAATTCGTGCATACAGAAACCATCGCAAGGTACTTTCAGGAATCCAGAGATCTTTTTTTTCAAATAGTTTGCATTCAGAACGGCCATTTCGCTTGCTCTCTCAAGTCCGTCCTTTCCCATCGTCAGGATGTAACTGTAAGCTTTGACAAGAACGGGGAGGTTCCCAAAGAAGCTCCTCACGCGCCCTATGGTCTTCTTCGGAACGGTGAACTTGTAATGATCCCCTTCTTTCTCTACATTCGGGAACGGCAGAAAATCCACCAGATATCGCTTCACACCGACAGGTCCAGAACCAGGCCCTCCCATGCCATGTGGCGTAGAGAACGTCTTGTGAAGGTTCAAATGGACGATGTCGAACCCCATGTCACCTGGTCTCACCTTACCCATGATGGCGTTGAGATTTGCCCCATCGTAGTAAAGCAGAGCTCCACTCTCGTGGGTCAGTTCTGCTATCTTCAGAATATCTTTTTCGAAGAGGCCAAGCGTGTTGGGATTCGTGAGCATAACTGCTGCGACTTCATCGTCCAGATGAAATTTCAGATCCTCCACGTCTACAATACCATCTTTGCTCCTTATCTCCACCACCTCGAAGCCCACCATGGAGGCAGATGCGGGGTTCGTCCCGTGTGCGGAATCTGGCACCAGTACCTTCCTTCTCTTTGTATCACCTCTATCGTTGAAGAACTTCTTCACTATTAGCATTCCCGTCAGCTCGCCGTGGGCACCCGCAGCGGGCTGCAGTGTCATGTCGTCCATTCCAGTGATCTCACAGAGCATCGTCTTCAGATCGTACATCAATTGCAGGCATCCCTGAAGTGTTTCTTCAGGCTGGTGAGGATGAATGTTTTTGAATCCTGGAAGGCTCGCCACCTTCTCGTTCAGTTTGGGGTTGTACTTCATGGTACACGACCCAAGGGGGTATATCCCCACATCCACCGCGTAGTTCTTGCGGGCGAGTTCAGTGTAATGTCTCACAACATCGGGTTCGCTCACCTCTGGCAATCTCAGAGGTGTTCGGCGGGTAAGACACTCCGGAAGAGGGTACTCTGGCACTTTCCTTTTCGGAAGATTGAAGGCCCTCCTTCCTCTTTTCGATTTATCGAATATCGTCATCCCATCGCCTCCAGAAGTCTTTCGATGTCGTCCTCAGTAATCACTTCCGTAGCACACGCAAGGGCTGTGCCACTCAGTTCGGGGTACACCTTTTCCAAAGGCAGAGGTCCCAAGATCTTTCTCTTCATCATCTTTTTCCATTTTTCAGGATAATCTTCGGGAACTTTGAAAACGAACTCGCTGAAAAAATCGCTCGAAAACTTCTTTCTAAAGCCCTTCTCTTCCAGCTTTTCTTGAAGATAGTGTGCTGCATCGTAAGAGCGCTTTGCCACTTCCTTCAGGCCTTCTGGCCCCATAACACTCAAGTACACGGACGCGATCAAGGCAGCGTGGGCGTGGTTCGAGCAGATGTTGGAGGTGGCTTTTGAGCGCCTTATATGCTGCTCTCTGGTTTGAAGGATCATCGTGTACGACACGTTCCCCTCCACATCGACGGTCTCCCCTATCAGTCTTCCAGGCATCTGTCTGACGTACCTTTCCCTCGTAGCGAAGATGCCGAGAGAATACCCTCCGAGCCACATCGGTATTCCCAGAGATTGCCCCTCTCCAACGACGATATCTGCTCCAAAACTTCCTGGAGGTTCCAGAACTGCCAGTGAAACAGGTTCTACAACAACCACTATCAGGGTGTTCTGTACCCGTCTTCTCACATAGTCGAGATCCTCTATCACCCCGAAAAAATTCGGATACTGTACCACAACGGCCGCCGTTTCATCGTCGATTCCTTCGAGAACAACTCTTCCCGCCTCGTCATATTCTGCTTCTACCATCTTGAAACCGCGAGTTTCGAGGTAAGTTTTGAGAACTTCCCTGTACTCCGGATGAACCGACCTGGCAACAAGGACCTTTTCTTTCTTTGTCAGGCGGAAACACATCAGAACGGCTTCGGCAAGAGCTGTTGCTCCATCGTACATAGAGGCGTTTGCCACTTCCATCCCGGTCAACTCACAGATCATGGTCTGGTACTCGAAGAGCGCTTGGAGAGTTCCCTGGGAAACCTCCGCCTGATAGGGTGTGTAAGCTGTCAAGAACTCCGGTTTCATGGCCAGATCATAAACAACCGATGGAACGTATCTTTTGTACACACCCGCCCCTAGGAAGACGGAGTACTCTTCAAGATCCACATTTTTCTCAGAAATTCTCTTAAGTTGATCGAAAACGGTGAACTCGTCCTGAGATTCCGGGAGGTTTAGAGAAGATCTCGTGGAGTTCGGAATCCCAGAGAACAGATCTTCTATGGATGAAACCCCTATAAAATCAAGCATCTCACGGATATCCTCTTCTGTGTGGGGAATGTAAGGATACTTCAACTCTGGGCACCTCCAAGAGACTCACTTCTGTTCACAAAGCTTCCTGTACGCTTGCTCGTCGAGGAGATCTGCCAGCTCGCTCTCGCCGGAGATCTCCATCTTGAAGATCCAGCCCTCTCCTTCTGCGTCTTTGTTTATGAGCTCGGGTTCAGACTCGAGCCTTTCGTTAACCTCTGTGATTTTTCCACTGAGCGGTGCATAGACATCTGCAGCAGCTTTCACAGACTCTATACTGGCCACAACGTCTCCCTTCTTCACCTCCTTTCCTACCTCTGGAAGATCCACGTAGACCACGTCTCCGAGTTCTTCCTGCGCGTGGTTCGTGATACCGACGGTCGCCGCTTTCCCTTCGATTTCGACCCATTCATGAGTTCTGGTGTACTTCTTCATTTTCACGCCTCCCTCCTCACACTTCCTCTGTAGAACGGTTTTTTCACAACGCGGGCTTCCACGTTCTTTCTGGGAAACGTAACTTCCAGCCGATCTCCGGGTTTCACGGATCTGGATACGAGAGCCAAAGCTATGGATTTCCCAAGAACAGGTGAAAAGTTCCCACTCGTTATCTTTCCTATTTCCTTTCCTTCCTTCAAAACACTGTAGCCCTTCCTTGCGATCCTCCTTTCCGAAAGCTCCAGTGCTACAAGTTTTCTTCCGACTTTTTCTTTCAATCTGAGCAGTGCTTCTTTTCCTATGAAATCCTTGCTCATCTTCACCACCCACGAGAGTCCCACCTCGAAGGGGCTGGTGGTTTCATCCATGTCTTGCCCGTAGAGAAGGTAGGTTGCTTCTAGGCGGCACACATCCCGAGCTCCCAAACCTGCTGGTCTTCCATCAACGGTATTCGCTATCTCCAGAAGCACATCCCAGATCTTCGTAGCACTCTCTGCTTTCGCCATCAACTCGAACCCATCTTCTCCTGTATAACCCGTTCGAGAGATGAGGACATTCTTACCATCGAGTTTTCCCCACCGAAACGAGTAGTAACCGATTCTCTCCAGATCGACATCCACAGCTCTCTGAAGGATTTCCTGAGATTTCGGCCCTTGAAAAGCTACAAGTGCGGTCTCATCAGAAACATTTCTCACTTCGACTTTGAACCTCTTCGAATGCGATCTTACCCACTCGAAGTCTTTTTCAATGTTCGCCGCGTTCACGACCATGATAGCTCTCTCATGAGAGATCTTGTACACTACAAGATCGTCGAGGATTCCTCCCACTTCGTTGCACATTACGGTGTACATCGCCTTTCCTTCGGGAATGGAGGAAAAATCGTTCGTCACGAGGAAATTCACAAAAGGTTCCGTATCCTGGCCTTCTACAACTATCTCCCCCATGTGCGAAACATCGAACATCCCCACTACCTTTCTAACTGATTCCACCTCTTCGAATATGGAGGTGTAATATAGGGGCATGATCCAGCCTGCGAAATCAACCATTTTCGCCCCCAGAGCAACGTGCTTCTCATAGAGAGGGGTCTTTCTCATCCCTGTATCCCCTCCAGAACCTTCTTCGCCTCTTCCAACAAGTTCTTTGGTACTTTTATCTGAACGAGAGCAGATGAACCGAAGATAGCCCGGGGGGTCACATCGTCGCACGTTTCAATTATGTACGGTATGCCACATTCCTTCAAAAGATCTTCCACCATCCTGATTTCCAGTTCGTTCCCCTCGATTAAAATCTCCCACTCCAAAGTTTGAAACCTCCTTACACTATGATTCACGATGTGTTAACGTTCCACGGAAGTGGTAAATTGACATAGGAACCCCAAACAGATTTTATCACCTTCTTCTATATATGCTAAACTCTCAATTGGGGCTAATAAATTAACTCTCGGGGAGGACGATAGCCTTGAAAAAAATAGCGGTACTCACAAGTGGAGGAGACGCCCCTGGTATGAACGCAGCAGTGCGAGCGGTTGTGAGGTACGGGGTCAAAAACGGATTAGAAGTTATAGGTGTGAGAAGAGGCTACTCTGGCCTCATAGACGGTGATTTCGTGAAGCTCGAGTACAAGAATGTTGCAGGGATCACAGAAAAGGGTGGTACGATACTGAGGACTTCGAGATGTGAAGAGTTCAAGATGGAGGAAGGTAGGAAAACAGCGGCGAAGCAGTTGAAAAAGCACGAAATAGAAGGTCTGATCGTCATCGGTGGCGAAGGGAGTCTCACGGGAGCGCACCTTCTTTATGAAGAACACAATATACCCGTCGTCGGGATTCCCGCGACCATAGACAACGATATCGGACTCACCGACATGTGCATCGGAGTGGACACATGTCTGAACACCGTCATGGACGCTATTCAGAAACTGAAAGACACTGCAAGTTCACACGAGAGAGCGTTCATCGTGGAGGTCATGGGAAGACATTCGGGTTATATTGCACTCATGGCAGGTTTGGTAACGGGAGCGGAAGCCATCATCGTACCAGAGATACCCGTGGATTATTCTCAGCTCGCCGACAGGATACTTCAGGAAAGAAGAAGAGGAAAGATAAACAGTATCATCGTTGTCGCAGAGGGTGCGGCAAGCGCCTACACTGTCGCAAGGCACCTCGAATACAGAATAGGTTACGAAACGAGGATCACGATACTGGGTCATGTTCAAAGAGGTGGTTCTCCGACAGCGTTCGACAGAAGACTAGCGCTGAGCATGGGAGTGGAAGCTGTCGAAGCCCTTCTAGACGGCGAAGTGGATGTAATGATAGCACTCCAAGGCAGCAAGTTCGTCAGGGTTCCCATAATGGAGGCCCTTTCGGCCAAGAAGACTATTGACAGGAAACTCTATGAAATAGCACACTTGCTTTCATGAAACGAGGTGAAAGTAGTGAGGAGCACCAAGATCGTTTGCACGGTCGGACCGAGGACCGACAGCCACGAAATGATAGAAAAAATGATAGATCTTGGAGTTAACGTTTTCAGAATAAACACTTCTCATGGCGATTGGAACGAACAGGAGCAGAAGATTCTGAAGATAAAAGATCTGAGGAAAAGGAAGAAAAAACCGATAGCGATCGTGATCGACCTTGCAGGTCCAAAGGTTAGAACAGGTTACCTCGAGAAAGAGTTCGTGGAGCTGAAAGAGGGCCAGATCTTCACACTGACCACAAAGGAGTTTTTGGGGAATGAGAAGATTGTTTCCGTCAATCTGAGGACGCTCCCAAGGGACGTGAAGAAAGGAGATACCATCTTGTTGAGCGATGGGGAGATCGTTCTTGAGGTACTCGAAACAACAGACACGGATGTGAAAACGGTTGTGAAAGTTGGCGGGAGAATCACGCACAGAAGAGGTGTGAACGTTCCAACCGCGGATCTCTCGGTGGAATCCATCACCGATAGAGACAGAGAGTTCATTGAGCTTGGTACGCTTCATGATGTAGAATTCTTCGCGCTCTCTTTCGTAAGAAGGCCAGAGGACATTCTCAAAGCAAAGGAAGAAATCAAAAAGCACGGAAAAGATATCCCCATAATCGCAAAGATAGAAACGAAGAAGGCTCTAGAACGTTTGGAGGACATAGTAAAGGTGAGCGACGCCGTCATGGTGGCTCGAGGAGACCTGGGTGTAGAGATCCCCATAGAAGAGGTACCCATCGTTCAGAAAGAGATCATAAGAATTGCGAAATATTACTCCAAACCCGTTGTGGTGGCCACACAGATTCTTGAATCGATGATAGAACACCCATATCCGACTCGTGCGGAGGTCGCAGACATAGCGAACGCCATCTTCGACGGTGCGGATGCTTTGCTTTTGACGGCCGAAACTGCTGTTGGAAAGTATCCTCTGGAGGCAATAAAAGTCCTGAGCAAGGTGGCTGAAGAGGTGGAGAAGAAGTTAGAGTTCTTCAGAACTCTGGAATACGATACAAACGATGTGTCTGAGGCCATTTCCCATGCGTGCTGGCAACTCTCCAGATCTCTGAAAGCGACGTTGATCATCACTCCCACTATCTCCGGAAGCACGGCCATCAGGATCTCGAAATACAACGTGCCACAGCCTATCGTGGCGCTGACTCCCGAAGAGAGGACCTATCACAGACTCTCCATCGTCAGAAAGGTGATACCCGTCCTCGCCGAAAGCTGCTCACAGGAACTGGAGTTCATCAAAAAGGGTCTGAGGAAGATCGAAGAAATGGGATTGGTTGAAAAGGGAGATCTTGTGGTCCTCACTTCTGGTGTGCCCGGGAAAGTGGGAACGACGAATACTATAAGGGTGTTGAGGGTAGAGTGAGGAGGGATCGATATGAAGATCACCTGGTTCGGCCACGCATGTTTTGCCCTGGAGATTGAAGGGTTGACCCTCGTCACCGATCCATTCGATGAAAGCGTGGGCTATCCCATTCCAAACGTGTCAGCTGACGTTGTCACTGAAAGCCACCAGCACTTTGATCACAACGCTCACCATTTAGTGAAGGGAAACTTTCGGTTGATCAACAGTCCCGGAAGCTACACCGTGAACAGTGTGAAGATAAAGGGAGTAGAGACATTTCACGATTCCTCACACGGAAGAGAGAGGGGTAAGAACATCGTCTTCGTTTTCGAAGGTGAAGGGCTGAGGGTCTGTCACCTGGGTGATCTGGGACACGTGCTCACACCGTCTCAGGCGGAAGAAATAGGAGAAGTCGACGTGCTACTGGTTCCGGTTGGGGGGACGTACACCATAGGTCCACGGGAGGCAAAGGAAGTTTCAGAGATGCTGAAGGCAAAACTCATTGTTCCCATGCACTACAAGACGAAATACCTGAAGTTCAACCTTCTGTCCGTCGACGAGTTCTTGAAACTGTTCGAAAAACACGAGCGCGTCGGAAACATCCTCGAGCTCTTCGAAAAACCCACCGAACGGAAAATTATCGTCATGGAGGTGCAGTGATGATAAAGGTGTTGATAGACGAAGAGACATTAAAAAAGAGGGTGAAGGAACTCGCTCAGGAGATAGAAGAGTATTACAGAAACAAAACGGATACCATTCACGCTGTATGTATTCTGAAGGGTTCCATACACTTTTTCAGCGATCTTGTACTGAACATGAGGAATCTGAACGTCAAGTACTCCTTCATCCATGTATCAAGCTATCAGGGAACCTCTTCAACGGGAAGAATCAGGGTGAAATCCTGGATCGACGAATCCATACACGACGAGTACGTGCTTCTGGTGGAAGACATAGTCGATACAGGCCTCACTCTTCAACACATAGTTCGATACCTGAAGAAGTACAATCCCAGAGACTTCAAAATAGTGACTCTCATAGAGAAAACCGTGCACAATCACGGTGTTCCTCTGGACTTCGTCGGTTTCAGAGTGGATGACAAGTTCCTTATTGGGTATGGTTTGGACGTGGATGAAAAGTTCAGAAACCTCCCGTACATAGGCTATGTGGAATAAGGGTTTCATTCTCATCTTCGCCCTGCTTGTTCTCTTGATAGTTTCTCTCATAGTGCTTCAGATACTTTACATCCTCTCCTTTCTGGTGGGGTGAATTCTTCTGCCTGTACTTCTGGAAGAGTTTCTCGACGAAGTCGAGCGTATGTTGAAAGACCAGATCAGCGAAAAAAGGATTCTTCAACTCCAGAAGGAGCTGGATGATCCTCTACTGGAAAATGAAGACCTACAGAGCAAGCTTCGTGCCTTTGTGGATTACGTGAAAGAGATTCCTCACCTTCCTGAACCGAGGAAGAGATACAGAATCGAAAAGACGTTCGAGATGATAGAAAAGCTCAGAAAGTGGTATCTCGTTGAACATCTGGACTGCTCTTCACAGGAAAGGATAGATCTATCAACGAACGTCCAGTACGCCAGGGGAGTGGGACCCGGCAGAAGGAAGAAGCTCAAAAAGATTGGAATAGAAACCCTGAAGGATCTTCTCGAATTCTTCCCCAGAGATTACGAAGACAGAAGGAAGATACTGAAGTTGAACGAGCTGATACCTGGAAAGAAGGTGACAACGCAGGGAAGAATCTCGAGCGTGGAGAAGAAGAAGTTCCAGAACATGAACATACTGGTGGCTGTCCTGTCCGATGGATTGATACACGTGCTGCTGAAATGGTTCAACCAGGACTTTCTCCACAACCAGTTGAAGCAACTCGTCGGCAGGGAAGTCTTTGTGACGGGAGTCGTGAAGATAAACCCCTACACCAATCAATACGAAATCCACAACGCCGAAGTCCTTCCAAAGGAGAGAGAGATCATTAGGCGGATATTCCCCATCTACCGTTTGACCTCCGGAATCTCACAGAAGCAGATGAGAAGGATATTCGAGGAAAACATACCCTCCCTCTGTTGCTCGCTGGAAGAGACCCTTCCAGAAAGGATAATAAAGAAAAGAAATCTACTCAGTATAAAAGACGCTTACTTTGGCATGCATTTTCCGAAGACTCTCTATCACCTTGAAAAGGCCAGGGAAAGGCTGGCCTACGAAGAGCTGCTCATGTTGCAGCTTGCCTTCCAGAAGGTGAGGAATGAAAGGGAAAAGCACGGAGGAATTCCAAAGAGGATAGAAGGGAAGCTAGCGGAAGAGTTCATAAGATCTCTACCTTTTCAGCTCACAAACGCTCAAAAGAGGGCACACGAGGAAATAAGGAAGGATATGATCTCTGAAAGGCCAATGAACCGCCTTCTTCAGGGAGATGTGGGCTCGGGAAAAACGGTGGTCGCTCAGCTTGCCATCTTGGACAACCACGAAGCTGGTTTTCAGGCCGCCCTCATGGTTCCAACATCCATCCTCGCGATACAGCATTACAGAAGAACTGTCGAGAGTTTCTCCAGGTTCGATATCCGAGTGGCACTTCTCATCGGAGCGACCTCCTCATCGGAAAAAGAGAAGATAAAATCGGGGTTGAAGAACGGTCAGATAGACCTGGTGATAGGAACACACGCTTTGATACAAGAAGACGTACGCTTTAAAAACCTCGGCCTTATTGTAATAGACGAGCAACACCGATTCGGAGTAAGGCAGAGGGAAGCCCTCATGAACAAGGGCCGTATGG
>NZ_JAGGZH010000022.1 GCF_021162145.1 Thermotoga sp. | reverse complement strand
TTGCCATACCAAAGTTTTATTTCTTTGAATATGATAAGACAAACTATTTAAATGGTATATTATCATGCAACATAATAACGTAAACTAATATTTCTGGAACATTACCAGATGGTTACTTCAAAACATCTTCAATGGTTCTGTTCAGTTTACCGCTTGCCAGCCTCTCCAGATCCAGCGTTACAAAGGCAAAACCTATCTTTCGAAGGGCTGAAACGATTTCTCCCCTCTTCTCCACGAGAAGAACTATGTCGTTGCTCTTCACTTCGATTACGGCTGCCCTGTACGGGAAAACCTCACTCTCACTTCTCTGAAGCCAGGACCTCTGAGAAAGTTTTCTGCTGTTTCTACCATTTTGACCTTTTCCGCGTCCAGGCCAAAACCGAAAGGAAACCTCGAACACAAACAGGCCATGGCAGGTTTGTTCCAGGTTGGAAGATTCAGTCTTCTGGAGAATTCCCCGATTTCCTCCTTTGTCACCTCAAATTCTATGAAAGGATGCCAGATTCCATCTTCCGTCGAAGCCTTCACACCTGGCCTGTAATCCTGAAGATCCGAGAAGTTCAACCTGTCCGCTATCACTTCAAAACCATGCTCTTTTGCCCAGTTTCTTACAACCCTGTCTCTCAGTTTCCTGCACAGGTAACACCTGTCTGGAGGATTTTCTATGAGATGTCTGCTTTTGAGTTCGTTCAATTCGACAAGTTCGTGTCTTATTCCAAGGAACTTTGCCAGATTTTTTTGCCTCTTCAGTCTCTTTTCTTGGAATGACGGAAGAATCTATTGTCAATGCCACCGATGGTGTTTCCTATGTTCACCACAAGAAGTCCGGGAGCACATGTCTGGAGCATTGTGGTGAGTGTTCCGATTCCTTCTCCTCCAAATCCGTACCCAACGGGCGTGGGAACCGCTATCACAGGAAGATCCGTCAAAGAAGCCACAAGAAAAGATTATGTGGAGATCAAAGTCCTTCGTTTGGTCAAGAGCGTAGAACGACCTGTGCATTCCCGCAACTCCTGCGTCGTAGACCTTCTTCACCGTGACACCAAGTTCTTCAAGTATGAGGAAAGTCTCTTCAGCGAAGGGAACATCGGAGGTTCCTGCGGTTATTATACCGACCGTTCCACTCAGCTTTTCCGAAAATTCTTTGTTTTTACAACGAGAAGTCTACCTGCCTCTCTTATCTTATAGCCTCTGAATCTATTTTTCACAGTCTTTTTCTTCTCCTCGTCCAGATGGAAAACAAAAGCGATTCCTTTTCTTTCCAAAAGCTTTTCCACAGCTATGATTATGTGTTCAACCATCTTCTCGGATGCGAACACAATCTCTGGAAAGCCTTGACACTTGTCTCTTTCCAGATCCAGCATCAGCCCATCAGTTCTTTCATAGAACATCTCCAAAATCTTCTCTTCTGCCTCCTCGAGTGTTATTTCCCCTCTCACAAGGGATCTCAGGATATCTTCAAACATTTCTCCGAATCTCCGATATCTTTTTGTAAACGACGTTATAAATCTTTTTAAGGGGATCCCTCTCTCCTGTGCTATCTTCCTGCAGACTTCGTGCTCCGGGGAGATGTTCACAACTTCAGAATTGAAACTTGCCACTTTTACAGGGATTCTTCCGTAATCTGTCTCTACAGTTACCGTCTTACGGAGCACTTTCACTTTCTCGGAGTGAAGGGCCCTTGCACCTAATACTGGTACTCTCCTTGAAGAGAATTTTCAGGATCTCGTCTCTTTTTTCCTCCGGACAGAGAACAGAGACTTTCACAGCCGGGCGGTTCTTCTTCATGTATATGGGAGTGTAGAAGACATCTTTTGCACCTGCTTCGAACAGTTTTTCCATAAGGTATCTGAACAGTTGCGGATTCCATGTTGTCCACGTTTGTCTCTATAAGGATGTCTCTTTCACTTTTTCCTTCTAAAAAGCCAAGGTAGCCTCGCAGCACGTTTGGTATCTCAAGATCTCTTGTTCCAGCCCCGTATCCCACCTTCTCTATTCTCAGAATAGGCGCTTTGAACTCATCGACCAGTCCATTCAAGATCACAGCTCCTGTTGGTGTGACGAGTTCTGCCCGTACCTTCTGATCCATGTAAATCGGGATACCTTTCAAGAGTTCGGCGATGGCGGGGGCAGGAACCGGGTATCTACCGTGCTCTGTCATGACAAAACCGCTTCCTGTGTTGACAGTGCCGCAAAAGACTTTTTCCACTCCAAGAAGCTCCAGTCCAGTTACGGCTCCTGCGATCTCTATCACTGTGTCCATGGCTCCCACCTCGTGGAAATGCACCTTTTCCTTCGAGAGACCGTGTACCTTGCTTTTTGTTTTGGCTAGGGCTTCGAACATTCTCGTAGCCTTTTCTTTTGCAGGATCCTCAAGTCTGCTCAATATCTCGATTATCCCCGAAAAATGCCTACCATTTTCGTTGCGGTTATCCTTTTTTGTTGACTTTTTTATCTTGAATTCAAACTCAACGCCCAGACTTACAAGACGTTCTTTAAGCTCTTCAGGATCAACACCAAGATTGACAAGAAGTCCAAGGAACATGTCACCGGCGATCCCAGAAAACGGATCGAGGTAAAGTATCCTTCCCATTTCTTTGCCCCCTCCTTTAGAAATGAGTATATACTAATTACCTTTCCGAACCAAGTAACATCTGAATTAAAACGAAGCGCTTTGAAAGTGATGGAGTGAGAATACTAATAGAACACCTGTGAGGGAGGGATACAGAGGATGCAGTGGAAAGACGTTGAGCCTCTGGTGAACGAACTCTTGGAGTTTCACATCTCTTCTTCTGAGGATTTCAGAAGCTTTGTTAACAGGGTAACAGATTTCTTTGACCAGGTAGAAGAGGAACACGCCTGGCTTTACATCAGGATGACGGTGAACGCAGATAAGGAGGAGAACGCAAAAGCTTACGAAAATTTCCAGAAAGAAGTTGTGGCCAAACTCAAACCTTATGAACAAAAAATAAAGGAAAAGATCGTAGAAAACGAACGATTCGCACCACTGGGGTACGAACACATGATAAAAATTCTCAAAAACGACGTGGATCTCTTCAGGAAAGAGAATGTTCCGCTTCAGGTGAAAGAGAGCATACTGGCCAAAAACTACGGAACACTCGTTGGAAGCATCGAAGTGGAGTTCAAAGGAGAGAAGAAAACTCTCCAGCAACTTTCCGCCTACCTGAGAGATCCCGACAGATCCACAAGAGAACTTGCCTGGAGAAAGAGATACGAGGGAATATGGGGAGTAAGAGAAAAACTCAACGAACTCTTCGATAAACTCAAAAACACAAGGCACCAGCAAGCTCTGAACGCAGATTTTTCCAACTACAGAGACTACATGCATAGATTGAAGGGAAGATTCGAATACACTCCGGAGGATATCTATCGATTTCATGAATCGGTGGAAAAAGAAGTCGTCCCATACCTTGTGGAGAGGACGAAAGTCAGACAGAAAAAACTCGGCATCGAAAGCGTAAAACCATGGGATACAGCGGTGGATGTGGATGGAAAAGTGTTGAAACCATTTTCCTCGGTGAAGGATTTCATGGAAAAAACAGAGAGAGCCCTCAAAAGGTTGAACCCTGTTTTCGCTGACAGATTTCGTCTGATGAAAGAAAAAGGGCTTTTAGACCTTGAAAACAGAAAAGGGAAGGCCCCAGGTGGCTACAATCACACGCTTCCAAAGACGGGTGCTCCTTTCATCTTCATGAACGCTGTAGGTCAGCCAGGAGATGTGAGAACAATCTTTCATGAGCTGGGACACTCGATGCATTCTTTTGAAACTCTAAGTCTTCCTGTCTTTTACAGGCCCTATAGAATGGAGGTTGCTGAACTTGCTTCGATGTCGATGGAACTCATTTCCATGGAATACTGGGACGAGTTTTACGAGGACG
>NZ_JAGGZH010000021.1 GCF_021162145.1 Thermotoga sp. | reverse complement strand
TTCCCATAAAGGCGGGAGACGTGTGTTTTACAGACTCTGGAGAGTCACACTCCATAGAAAACACAGGAGACGAGAATCTAGAGTTTCTGGCAGTGATCATTTTGCTTTGATCACCTCCACACGAATGAGATTTCTTCCCACTTCGTAGAAGGTGGGGTTTTCATTGTTTGATATGCGGTTAGGTATAACTTTAACCGCGAAGCTTTCTAAAGAGCAAAGGATATTCAGGTCGTTGTTTTCGACAAAACGGGAGCACTTACAGAAGGTAGATATGGACGAGGAAAAAATACTCAGTTATGCTGCCGATCTGGAGAGTCAACCCTCCTATCCGGTGGCTCAGAGTATTGTTGAAAAAGAGCAAAAGTAATCAATTCTTCTTTCCTCTGACAACAACGAAGGCACCTTCCCCATGTCCTTCTCTGACAGGCTCAACATCGGTGAGTTTTGAGGGATGTTTGAAAAGGGTTTGGACCATCCTGAAATCCTCGAAACCCGCTTTCTTCATCAGGTGCACTATCTCTTCGGTGGAGAAAAACCTTGCATGTTTGTAGAAAAGGCTCTTTTCTCTCCTTTCTTCGTACTCTCTTCCCAGAAAGCTTTCTCTGTCCACAATTCCAACAATGACGTGTCCACCATTTTTGATCACCCTTCGTGCTTCCTGCAGGGCCTTCAGCGGATCATCCACAAAGCAGATCGTGGTAACCATCAGAGCAAAATCGAAACTTTCATCACCTAAGGGTAAGTCCTCTGCAGTTCCCTTTACCACCAGTATTCCTCTTTTTCTTGCAATTTCTCCCATGTGTCTTGAAGGTTCCACACCGATCTTTATTCTCAGGGGAACAGCGAACCTTCCCGTACCAACTCCTATTTCTACACCCCTTCCCTCTGGAAGGAGAGCCTTCACCGCTCTAAGTTCGGAAAGATAGGCAAGCCTGTGCTTTAAGAACCACTGCTCGTACTCGTTCACAAAACGTTCAAAAACATCCCCCATGTCTTTTCACCACCCCTCCTGATAAAATAGAACTCGCAAGGAGGTGACTCTTTTGTTTGAAAAGTACACCTCTTTTGTTTTCAAAAACAGAAAGAAGATCCTCGTTGTGGTGCTGGTACTGAACATTTTAGCACTCTTTGGTCTTTTCAAGCTCCATTTCACGACCGAGTTTTCCATTTTGATGCCTCAGAAATCCCACCAGAAAGAGATCTATGAGAGAATGAACGGTATCTTCAAAAGTGGGGAACAGCTTGTGGTGATGGTAAAGATAAACATAGATCCTCTGAGTAGAGAGGGAATAGACGAGATCTTTCAAATAAAGGAAAGGCTTTCTTCTATCAAGGGTGTGAAAACGGTCATACCACCTGTTCCAGAGAAGTTCCCTGTTGGCTTCAGACTGGTGGAGACAAAAAACATGTCCGAAAAGCAGTACAGGGACTTTCTGAGTTACGTTCAAAACATGGAAGATCTTCTCAACGTAAGGAAAGTAGAGGATGGGTACTACATTCTCTTCATGATACTACCGAAGGAGAGCATACAAACTGAAGAGATAGAAAAAGCCCTGTCCAACTACGAACATTACCTCTCTGGAACGCAATTCCTAGAAGGCCAGATATTTCGCTACCTTCTCTTCATGCTTTTGTCACTTCCCCCACTTGCCGTCGTTCTCCTCCTGAGCGTGTTCAGGATACAACTTGGAAGGTTCAAATACGCCATCTTATCTTTGATACCGGCGGGTTTTGCTGCTCTCTGGACGCTTGGCTACGTGATGGGATGGATGGGACAGAACCTTTCCATTATCACTGTTCTGGTTCCCATATTCACCATCGTCATGGGAAGTGCCGATGGACTTCACTTCGTCTCGCACTTTCTTGAGCGAAAGAAAGAGGGAGAGAGCACGTTCAACGCCATCAAAGATACTCTTGAGAGTGTTGGAAGGGCGATGATCCTCACCACGCTCACCACTATGGCAGGGTTCCTTTCTTTCCTCACCCTGAATTCTCAGTCTATGAAGCAGATGGGACTCCTCGCGGCTGTGGGAATCGGTCTTGCGGGAGTCTCAACGTGGATCGTACTTCCTGTGATGCTCTCAAAAGTGGAAAATGTTGAGATCAGAGGGAGAGAAAATGGCCTGGCCCAGCTCTTTCAGAGACTTTCAAAGCGAGCGTGGATCGTCACACTGGTGGTTCTCCTCGTTTTCCTTCCGGGTACATTCTTTCTGAAGGCAGATCTCAACATCCTGAAACTCTACAAAAGCTACACAAAGGTCAGAAAGAACGTGGAGAAAATAGAAAAAGTCTTCAGGAGGGCACTGCCCGTTTATGCCGTCTTCGAGTCAAAGGATCCGCTCTCTCCAGCTTTTGTACAGAAGGTCCTTTCGATGGAAGAAAAGTTGAAGAGTAAAGGGTACGATGCTTTTTCTGTCTACGATATCCTTGTGAAAATGAACGAGCATTTGTTCAAGGAAGAAGGTTACCCAAAGATCCTCGCAAGAGCGCTAATACTCAGAAGACTCCTGCCAGAAGAGTACGCAGACAACTTCATCTTTGGAAACACAGGAAGAGCTCTCATCTTCCTGGACAACTTGGACAGGGATACTCTCGAGGAAGTGGAACGCATAGTGAAAGAAAGTGGCTTTCAGGTGACGGGACTTCCATACATCATAAAAGAGATGAACGACTCGATCGTTCCTCAGCAGGTACTTTCGGTGGTACTCGCTGTCAGTATGGTCTTTCTGCTGCTTGTTTTGTTTCAAAAGAGCTTTGTCTATCCAGCAAAAGCGATTGTTCCTGTTTCACTGTCACTTGTTTCACTCTTTGGTTTCATGGGACTTTCCAGGATTCCCCTGAACCTGATCACAGCGAACATGGCCGGAATAGTGATCGGGGTGGGTATAGACTACGCCATACACGTGACGGAGCTGTTCAGATACTATAAAGACATAGAAAAAACGGTGAGAATCGCATCCACACCCATCCTGGCGAACGCTTTTGGTCTTTCCATCGGCCTTTCTGCCCTGATTCTCTCACCCTTTACCTTCCATGCTTATCTTGTTGCGATCATGTGGGTAACTATGACAGTGAGTTCTCTCATGAGTCTTGTGATCCTTCCAAAACTCCTGGAGGTGAAGAGATGAAAAAGAACGAATACGTCTCCACTCTTCTTGAACCCAATGTATGGCACATTGCTGACTATAGAGGAGATAGCATGTATCTGGTGGTGGGGGAAGAGAAAGCCCTTCTCATAGACACCGGTATGGGGGGAGGAGACCTGAAGGGATACATAAGATCCATCACAGAAAAACCAGTGGAGGTTGTTCTCACACATGCCCACTGGGATCACATCATGCAGGCCAACCAGTTCGAGAAGGTGTATCTCAACCACAGGGACCTTCAGCTCATAGAACTGTTCAAGATTGATGTGGATTACAGAAATTTCCTGAATGTGAGAGAAGGGGACAGATTCGATCTGGGTGGTAGAAAACTTGAGGTGATCGAAGTTCCCGGACACACTCCAGGCTCGATCGTTCTTCTGGACAGAGAGAACAAACTTCTGTTCAGTGGTGATTCAGTTGGAGCAGGACACACCTGGATGCACCTTCCAGGGTGCCTTCCGTTGAGAGAGTACCTCAAGAGTCTGGAAAAATTGAGGAAAACTGACAGCTTTGAGAAGATCTACCACGGACATCTGAGCGGCACGCAGATGAAACCTTTTGGACCGGGTTACCTGGAAGATCTGATGAAGGCTGTAAAGGGAGTGATTGACGGATCTCTGAAGGGTGAGCCCTATCCCTACGGGAATTTCAAAGGTGTCTATGTAACGTACGGCACGGCAGTGTTGGTGTACGATCCGGAGAATGTTTGAACAATTTTTATTGGTCTTTTTCTCTTTCTAGAAGATATTCAAAATCCCTCAAAGTCCACTCAACGTTTGCTTCTCTTTTCGCCGCCTTCTTTGCCAGTCTGTCAGCTTCATCGTTGCAAAAGTCTCCGGAGTGACTTTTCACCTTTTCAAAAACCACTTCAAGACCTTTCTTGCGAAACTGTTCGTAGAAGTACTTATAAACACGTGTTACCAGCTCTTTTGTTCTGTACTCTTCTGTTGCCCACTTCTCCAGCCCTTCAAGATCGTGCCTGAGAATGAGTTTTTGTGCTCCCCGTCTCAAGGCACAGTCCATGGCAAAAAGTGCTGCCATGATCTCGCCGGCTATGTTCCTTGAGTCTTTGAACTCTGAAACGTCCGTCCAGAAATAGTACTTCTCTTTCTTTCCCCTGTAACACAGAACCACACCAGAACCACAAACTTCTCCGTAGCTCCCGTCAACGTAGGCAAGCATCGTTTTTTCGTCCAGTTCCGGACAGATGCACTCGTCTTTCCCCTCAAGATACGCTCTTGCGTCTTCTATCTTCTCAAAACTTTTGTACTCTGCTCCTGGAAAACCCT
>NZ_JAGGZH010000020.1 GCF_021162145.1 Thermotoga sp. | reverse complement strand
TCTTTCGACTACTGGTTGCTGTTCTCGCCGTGCTCTTCTTTCTGGGAGAATCTGCCCACTTCCTTATGGGTATAAACAAGCAGTACCGCATCATGTTTCTCTCCTTCGAATACGACGACAGGGAGTTCAGTTTGTATCAGATCAGAAAGAGGCTGTTCAAATCTTTTGTAAAACCCGCTCTGAAGTTTTTTGGACTGTATGCTATCTTTTCCAACGTTGATCTGAGGAGTCCTCTGATGGTTTCGATGATATTGTTTCTTGGTGTAACAATCGGTTTACTAAACGGAATAAATAAATTTGACTAATTTGGTAGAATAATAGTGGAGGTGAAAAAATGGGAGTTCTATCCGAAAAAGATATGGCGTATCTCAAAGATCTCTTCGGAAAAGAGCTGGAGAAGAAAGTGAAAGTGCTGTTCTTCAAGACCGATGACAAAGGGCGCTGTCAGTACTGTGAGATCACAGAACAAGTGCTCGAGGAACTTACTTCCGTTGATTCGAAACTCGAGCTTGAAATCCACAACTTCGATGCTGAAAAGGATGTTGTGGAGAAGTACAAAGTGGAGATGGTTCCTGCCACGATTTTGCTCTCTGAAGACGGAAAAGACCACGGCATAAGGTTCTACGGTGTGCCTTCTGGCCATGAGTTTGGAACGCTCATACAGGATATCATAACCGTCTCCAAGGGAAAACCACAGCTCTCTGAGGAAAGCATTCAAAAGCTCCAGGCCTTCGAGGAGCCGATAAGGATAAGCGTGTTTGTCACCCCAACGTGTCCCTATTGTCCGCGGGCAGTTCTCATGGCTCACAACATGGCGATAGCGAGCGACAGGATCGTAGGAGAGATGATCGAAGCGAACGAATACTGGGAACTGAGCGAGAAATTTGGGGTTTCTTC
This sequence comes from Thermotoga sp., assembly GCF_021162145.1. Classification (NCBI taxonomy): domain Bacteria; kingdom Thermotogati; phylum Thermotogota; class Thermotogae; order Thermotogales; family Thermotogaceae; genus Thermotoga; species Thermotoga sp. Next base: position 22,361 of record NZ_JAGGZH010000020.1, on the reverse strand, counting down.
TGTCCCCCACATCGTTGTGAACAGAGATCCTTCCAAATTCTTCGTGGGAGCTTATCCTGAGAAAGAATTCATAAACGAAGTGCTGAGGATCGCAAAGGAGTGATGAGTAGTGGTTTTCTTCGACATGGGATCTGTGAAGAAGAAAGGGATCAAAGATCAATACGATGTGGTGGTCGTCGGCGCTGGGCCAGCGGGTCTTGCTTCCGCCATATACGCAAGGAGGGCGGGTCTTTCTGTTCTCGTCGTTGAGAAGGCAATCGAAGGTGGGTACGTGAACCTCACCCACCTGGTTGAAAACTACCCGGGCTTTCCGAAGATTTCAGGTGAAGAGCTTGCTTCGAAGTTCAAAGAACACGCTGAAAGCTTCGGAGCGGACATATACAACGCAGAGGTTGTGAGACTGGAGATTCAAGAGGATAGGAAAGTAGTCGAGCTGGACGATGGTAAGAAGATAGAGGCTCCAGTGGTGATCGTTGCAACGGGTGCCGATCCAAAAAAATTGAACATTCCTGGAGAAAAAGAATTCTTTGGAAAGGGTGTCTCCTACTGTGCAACGTGTGACGGATATCTGTTTTCGGGGAAAGACATCGTAGTTGTTGGAGGGGGAGACAGCGCATGTGATGAATCGATCTTCCTCTCCAACATCGTAAACAAGATCACGATGGTTCAGCTTCTGGAAACCCTTACAGCGGCGAAGGTTCTTCAGGAAAGGGTGCTGAACAATCCAAAGATAGATGTAGTTTTCAACTCCACGGTGAAAGAGATACGAGGAAAAGATAAGGTCGAAGAAATCGTTATAGAGAATGTGAAGACCGGGGAAACAAAAGTACTGAAAGCCGACGGAGTGTTTATCTTCATAGGACTGGACCCCAATTCCAAATTGCTCGAAGGACTCGTAGAACTGGATCCTTACGGTTACGTTGTAACAGACGAGAATATGGAAACAAGCATCAAAGGTCTGTACGCCGTTGGAGACGTGAGGAAGAAAAATCTCAGACAGATCGTCACGGCTGTCGCAGACGGTGCGATCGCTGTGGAGCACGCTGCAAAACATTACTTTTGATTATCCAACGTCAAAACAATTTCTCCTTTCAGCGGATAATCGGGTGGGGGTGTCTGACCGGACACTATCCACCCTTTGCCTTCTAGCTTCACATCCTCGACGCCAGATTCTTCCAGCACAAGGAGGGCATCCCTTACCGGTAATCCCACTAGATCCGGCATCAATCCTCTTATGAGTGTTATTTTCTTTTCTCTTTTCTCCGTTAAAAGTTCCACTATCTTCCTGAACACGGGGGCAGCGACATCACCTCCATAGAATGCTCTGGAAGGACTGTCCAGATGCACCATTATCGTGTATTTGGGATCGTCTGCAGGGAAAAAGCCCACGAAGAGTGAATGGTAAAGGTTTTGGTATCTTCCTCCAACTGCTTTCTGAGCCGTTCCGGTCTTACCAGCGATCTTCAGCCCCCTGACCTGTGCGAGTCTTCCTGTTCCCTCTTCGACAACTCCTACCATGGCTTCTTTAATCATTTCAGCCGTCTCTCTCGAAAAGATCTTTTTCTTCTTAACGGGACTCTCTTTCAGGATGGATGGTTTTACCCAGTAGCCTTCGTTGGCGAATGTATTGAGGGAGGCCACAAGTTGTAAGGGTGTGACACCGATTCCCTGGCCTATGGAGATCTCCGCTGGGTCTATGAGAGACCACTCTTTTGGATCCCTCAGCACCCCATCGATCTCCCCTTCCATTTCCACCCCTGTTCGTCTTCCAAAGCCTGCTTTTTTCAACCATTCGTAGAATCCTTCAACTCCTATGTTCTTCACGATGAGCTCTCCTACTCTCACACTCATAACGTTACAGGACTTCACGATTCCGGTGAGGAAGGCCACCTTCCCGTGTTTTTCTATGTCTCTTATAATGACGTTCAAACTCTCGACAGGCTTTATCTGACCTTCACATTCTATGGAAAAAGACGGTGATGCGGACTTCGTCTCCAAAGCGATAGCGTAGACCACAGGCTTTATGGTAGAACCGGGTTCGATGTAACCACCGATCAGGTCGTTCCAGTTCCTCGTAGTTACCATCGAGAGAATCTTTCCCGTCCTGGATTCCATAACGATGGCGTGCCCTGCTTCCGCGGAGAATTCTTTCACTGCCTCGGAGATTATCTCGTAGATGTGTCTTTGAAGATCCAGATCGATGGATAAGTGAACATCTTGACCGTCTTCTGGAGGGATGTAGTCGGTGAGTACAGGGGAGAGTCTGGCTCCTCTGTAGAGAAACTTCAGGGTTCCCTTTCTCTTTCCTCTTAAAACGTCGTCGAAGAAACCTTCGATGCCGCCTTTCCTCGACCGTTCAGCACCGTTCCAATCAACACACCTGTGCTGTAATCTTGAAGCTTTTCTCTTCTGTACTCTATTTCCAAACTGACGAAAGGCAAAATGGCGGGGTCTAGCCTTTTCAAAACGTTTTCTTTGTCTTCAGCCTCTGTGAGCCTGTAGAATCTGTGCTTCAAAACCTCCTCCGGATTTTTTTCTACTCCACAGGCCTTTAGCGTTCTTTCGAGTACGCTTTTATCTCCAAGTTGCCTTTTGAAGAAATCAACATCGAGGTAGGCAACGTACACCGGAAAGTCGTAAGCGATTTTTCTTCCCTTTGCATCCAGAATACTCCCACGCTTTGGAGGGATAGAGATATACCAGTGAGATTTCTGCCCCCCAAGAGGAAAGAAGAAAAGATTTATGAACGACACCACCAAGAACAGTGCAAACACTGCCAGTAACAGGGCCAGCCTTTTTTCCATCTATTTCTTTCGCTCCGTGGGGTACACAACATCGAAGTAAGAGGAAATGTGGTTGAATTCCTCTTTCAGGGTTTGATACGTTCTTTCCATTTCTTTTATCTCGATCTCCAACCGCCTGTTGGCCTGGGTCAATTGAAACGCCAGAACCCCCATCTTCAACGCTGTTATTCCCATGAATATCAAAACAACAACCATGATGATCGTAAAGACAAGCTGAGGAGAGAGTACCAGAACCTTCGATTTTTGGTTTACCTTCGCTGGCAGTTCAATCTCCTCCTTCCTCCACAAGCTCCGCTGCACGCAGACGCGCACTCCTGGAACGAGGATTTTCCCTTATTTCCTCTTCCGAAGGACGTACTGGTTTTTCTGTCAAAATTCGAAGTCGCTTGGAACTTTTGAATGCCTCTTTTACTATTCTGTCTTCTAACGAATGAAAGGAAATCACCACTATCCTACCACCGACTTTTAAAAGTTTCTCCGCTTTACCCAGAAATTCCCTCAAATTCTCAAGTTCTCTGTTGACGTATATCCTTATTGCCTGAAACGTCTTGGTGGCAAAGTGCCTTTTTCGACGTCTTATCTCGTGGAAAGGAAGAGCTTCGCTCACGGCTTTCACGAGGTCGAAAGTGGTATTAAGAGGCCTGTTTTCCACGATTTTCCTCGCAATTCTCCTCGCGTACCTCTTTTCTTCACCATACTCGAAGATGATACGAGCCAGCTCCTGTTCGTTCAACTCGTTCAGTACTTTCTGCGCTGTCATTTCGCTCTCCAAATCCATACGCATGTCAAGTGGTTCTTCTCTTTCGAAAGTGAAACCTCTGTTCTCTCCTTTCAGTTGGTAGGTCGAAACACCAAGATCCATCAGTATTCCGTCTACCTTTTCAACTTCAAGAGTTTTGAGCAGGAAATCCGCTTCTTTGTAGGATGCTTTGAAAAGACTCACCCGAACAGAGAATTCTCTGAGTTTTTCTTCCGCGATCTGAAGGACTTCTGAGTCAACGTCTATCCCGATCAGCCTGCAACCAGGACAGCTTTCCAAAATCGCTCTTGCATGCCCACCCTCTCCCACCGTGCAGTCCAGAATGATCTTCTCATCTTCGGGCTTCAGATACTCGATCACTTCCCGAACCATTACCGGAATGTGGTAGTGGGTATACTTTCTCATCTTCTCACACCTCTGAGTTACAGCCGTAGACTCTGCTTGTAGGAAATTATAACGTGTTTTTTCATAAAAATCAAAAAAAGATGAACAGGTACCAAAGTACCCGAAACAGGCTTTTGATGGGAATTCTCGGTGTGGATATCTCAATATACGAGTGTATACCTGTTGTCCCGAAGAAGATAAGGTGTGTCGTTTGTTTGTTGTTACCTTATTGTTTATCATTCTTAATATTCAAGTGCTAATATATTTTCACCGGAGGTGAGATGCATGAGGAACCTGAACGACAAGATGAAGGATATCTTTGAAAGGAGTGTCGATGATCTCAAGGATAGGAACCAGAATCTCCTCAGGTCTGAACACATTCTTCTTCAGCTTCTCTACGATGAAAACGAGGTCACAAAGATTCTGAGAGAGCTCAACGTGAATACAGAAAAGGTCCTCGATGAGCTGGAAAGTCACATCGATTCCCAGTATGGGATATTCTATGGGTTTTCCGATCAGGTATACGTTTCCAGAGAACTTTCTTACATCCTGGAGCTGGCAAGAAAAGAGGCCAGACTCTTCAAACAGAAGGACGTGGGACCTCTTCATTTTCTCTTGGGACTTCTGAGAGACGGCTCGACGCATGCGGCCCGCGTCCTTAAAAAACATGGAGTGGACTATGAAAGAGTGCTTCAGAAAGTGAAGGAGCACGAGGAGGAGTTTGTGGAAGGGCGGTCAACGATCACAGCATTCGCTACGGATCTGACAAAACTTGCCAGAGAAGGAAAGATCGGTCCCATCATAGGAAGGGACAAAGAGATCGAACGTGTGATTGAGATCCTGATGAGGAGAACGAAAAACAATCCGATACTCATCGGAGACCCTGGAGTTGGAAAAACTGCCATCGTAGAAGGTCTTGCCCAGAGGATTGTTGAAGGAAGAGTGCCCGACACTCTGAAGGACGTACGTGTCTTGATGGTCGATCTTGGAAGGATGATAGCAGGTACCAAATACAGAGGAGAGTTCGAAGAAAGGTTGAAATCTTTCCTCGATGAAGTGATGAAGCAGAAAGAAAAAACCATACTGTTCATCGACGAAATCCACACCATAGTTGGAGCGGGAGCAGCCGAAGGAGCGATGGATGCCGCCAACATGTTGAAACCTGCTCTCGCTCGCGGTGAGATCAGGGTCATAGGGGCAACCACCCTAGATGAATACAGAAAACACATAGAAAAAGACAAAGCACTCGCAAGAAGATTCCAGCCAGTGATGGTGAAGGAACCCAGCGTGGAAGAAACAATAGAGATCCTGAAGGGTCTCAAGAGAGTTTACGAGGAACACCACAAGGTCAAGATAGAAGACGAAGCAATAGAAGCTGCTGCGAAGCTCTCGGCGAGGTACATAACGGATAGATTCCTACCGGACAAGGCAATCGATCTACTGGACGAGGCAGCCGCGAGGGTGAAGCTGGGTTTTTCAAAACAGGGAAGGGACGAAACAAGACTCCAGGAACTTGAAAGGAAGATAAGAGAGCTCGAAAACAGGATTGATGAACTCACCGTGAGATCCCAGTACAAGGAAGCGGCAGAGCTCAAGAAAGAACTCTTCAGGTTGAAGAATGAATACGAATCTCTGAAGAGTGGAAGGCCAGTCGTCACGGCAGAGAAGATAGCGGAAGTGGTCGAAGCCTGGTCTGGAGTGCCCGTATCCAGGATAGTGAAGTCAGAAAAGGAGAAGTTGCTCAAACTGGAAGAGATCATACATCAGAGATTGGTGGATCAGGAAGAGGCTGTCAAGGTCATAGCGGATGCTATAAGGAAAGCGCGTGCGGGGATAAAAGATCCAAACAGACCTGTTGGTGCGTTTCTCTTCCTCGGGCCAACGGGGGTTGGAAAAACAGAACTGGCGAAAACACTTGCTGAGGTTCTCTTTGGGAGTGAGAACGCTCTCATCCGAATCGACATGAGTGAGTACATGGAAAAGCACGCGGTCTCCAAGTTGATTGGAGCTCCTCCGGGATACGTGGGATATGAAGAAGGTGGCCAGCTCACAGAGGCTGTGAGGAGAAGACCATACAGTGTGATCCTGCTCGACGAGATAGAAAAGGCTCATCCAGACGTGTTCAACATACTGCTTCAGATAATGGACGACGGCAGACTGACCGACGCTAAGGGAAACGTTGTGGATTTCAAGAATACGATCATAATAATGACAAGCAACATAGCGAGCGATCTCATACTGAACTTCGTCAGAGAAGGTAAAAGCTTCGAGGAGATCGAAGAGAAAGTGAGAGAAGAGTTAAAACACTACTTCAGACCGGAATTCATAAACAGAATAGACCACGTGGTTGTCTTCAAGCCACTCACCAAAGAACATATGAAACAGATAGTGGAAATCATGTTGAGAAGACTCGAAAGTCGTCTGAAGGATAAAAACATAAAACTGACCATCACCAACGCGGCGAAAGAGTACCTCGCAGAGAAAGGATACGATCCAACGTTCGGAGCAAGGCCGTTGAGAAGACTCATTGAAAGGGAAATAGAAACGCCTCTGGCCAAGATGATCATAGCAGGTGATGTCAAAGAAGGTCAAACAGTGAGGGTGGACTTCGATGGTGAGAAGTTAATACTTGAGGTTGCAAGAGAAGTTGAAAAGGTGGAGCGAGGGGGCTAGCCCCCCTTTCTTTTCTCCCAGTTCAGCTCCGCTATGGATTTTTGAAGATAAAGAGGTTCTATTTCGTAGTAGTGCACAAGTTTCCCTTCTTTCAACATCTTTTCTGCCTCTTCAACAAGCACTTTCGGTGAGATGAATATTTCTTCTTCTAAGACAACGGAAGGCCTCGTTTCAGATAGAATCTTCTGTACCTCCTCATCGGAGAAAACGAAAGGTTCCCTGATGACCTCCAGGGAGTCGTTCTTTTTCGAGTAGACAGCACAGTAGCGATACCCTTTCCTCGCCCTTTTGGAAACAAGAACAGTTCCATCGATGGAAAGACTCTTTGCAGCCATTTCGAAGGAGTTCAAAGGGGCGATGGGAACATCGAAGGGAGCCACTATTCCTACGATCGTTGCGATTCCTACTCTGAGACCCGTCAGCGTGCCGGGACCGATACCAATCCCCACAACACTCAAGTCCTTTGCAGAAATACCGTTTTCTTTCAGCAGCTTCTCTATCAAAACTGGAAGCACTTCTGCGTGTTTCCGCTGCCCTGCGTAGGAGATTTCAAACACATCTTCATCTTTTTTCAGACCGACTCTTATTCTCTGAGAAGTATCCACCGCCAGTACAACCACTTCTTTTCACCTCAAATTATGTTGTCTACTTCTTGCACAAAAAACTCGTAGTTGTCTGGATTCCAGCCTTTTGTTTCAAAGAAATACCTCATGAATTCTTTCACCACTTCATTTCTGTTTTTGTTCTTCACAGAGGAGTACGGAACGTAGAGTGTGTGCCTGTTTCCATCTGAAAAGATTTTCATGTACTCGTGATCCTCCAGATAGTCTACTTCCTCCACGAAAACGTCCAAAGTTGCCCACTCTCCGAGAGGAAGTTCGGTAGCGTCGGTTTCTGGAGTCAAGGCCTTCACCACAAAGTTTGGAACTTCTTCTTGATCTTCCAGAACGTTGATCTTGAGGAAAATCTTTCCCGCTGACTCCGAGTTTACAACATCCAGAACGATACCGGTTTCACGGAAGATTTCCTTGAGTTTCCTCTCGAGATCATTGAGATCTTTGTCTTTCCTACGGTAGAAGATCTCCAAACTGTCCATCAGCTTCATTGTCTACACTCCTTTCTTCACTCCGAAACCCTCTTTCTCCACGTTACCAAGAGGTTCCACGTGTATCGTTAAATCTTCTATATCATCTCTTTTGTTCATTATCTCTTCTCTAATTTTCACGGTCAGATCGTGAGCGGCTTCCACGTTCATCGATCCGTCGACCTCTATGTCCATCTCTATGTAGTACTTCGTTCCGACTTTTCTCACCCTGACCCTGTGAGGATTGTGTACATCTGGAAACTTTTCCAGAACTCTGAAGATGTCGTTGTATATGTCAAGCTCCGACTCTTTCATTCCATCCATCAATTCGAAGGCGGCTTCATAGAAGATCTGAAAGGAAGTTCTGAGAATTAGGATCGAAACGAATATCGCAAGGATACTGTCGAGCCACCACCAGCCGAGGGTCTTCATCGCCACCATTCCAGCCAGTACGGTTCCAGAGATCATAATGTCGTTTCTCATGTTCAGAGCGTCGCTGATCGTAGCAAGGCTATTCAAGCGCTTTCCAAGTGACAGCTTGTACAGAAAAAGGAAAGTCTTTCCCACAACTGAAGCTCCTACCACAAGGAAGGCAGGAAGAGTCAACTCTAGAGAGATCTCACTGGTGACCAACCTCTTGATGGATTCTATCAACAGAGAGGCTCCTGCATAAAACATGACGAACGAGATGATTTTTGAAGCTATCGCTTCTGCTCTTCCATGGCCGTAAGGATGTGTCCTGTCAGGAGGCTTACCTGAAATACGTGCCGATAAAAGAATAATAAAGGACGTGAAGATGTCAGTGGACGTATCTACTCCGTCTGCAAGGATCGCATAGCTCCCCGTAAACAATCCCGTCAACACCTTCAACATCGCAAGGAAGGTGTTTCCAACGATTCCAACCCAGGCACCTTTTTTTATCTCATCGTGTCTTTCCAATTGCTTTCACCTCAATGAACAAAGGCCCACCTCGGTGGGCCTTTTTCACCTCTTTATAGAGTAGAAAGAATCCAATCCCCTGAATTCCGCTATTTTCCCGAGTTCCTCTTCAATTCTCAGGAGCTGGTTGTACTTGGCAATTCTTTCGCTTCTGGACAAGGACCCTGTCTTGATAAAACCGGCGTTGGTCGCCACCGCAAGATCGGCTATGAAGGTATCTTCACTCTCTCCAGATCTGTGGGAAATGATAGCTGTCATGTTGTGTTTTTGTGCAAGCTCCACAGCATCAAGCGTTTCGGTGACGGTTCCTATTTGGTTCAGCTTGATAAGGATGGAGTTGGTCGCACCGAGCTCGATTCCTTTGGAGAGTCTATTCACGTTGGTCACGTAGAGATCGTCTCCCACGATTTGAACCTTGTTTCCAACTCTTTTAGTGAATTCGACGAACGCCTCCCAATCCTCTTCCGCGAATGGATCTTCGATGGATATGATTGGATACTTCGCCACTAGCTCTTCGTAATATCCCATGAGCACCTCGCTGGATTTCTCCTCGCCGTCAACAAAGTAGACTCCCTTTTCCTCATCGTAGAAGGAAGATGCAGCGCAGTCGAGGGCAATGAACACGTTCTCACCGGGTTTGTATCCCGCCGCTTCAATGGCCTCAAGCAACACCTTTATAGCCTCTTCGTTGGAAGAAAGGTTCGGTGCGAATCCACCCTCGTCACCAACTGCAGTCACGTGACCGGAATCGTGAAGGATCTTTTTCAATGTGTGAAATATCTCTACACCCGCCCTCAAGGCTTCTTTGAAACTATCGAATCCTGCTGGAACGAGCATGAACTCTTGAATATCGAGGTTGTTATCTGCGTGCTGACCGCCGTTTATCACGTTCATGAAAGGAACAGGAAGAACCTTCGCGTTGACCCCACCGAGATATTTGTATAGAGGAAGTCCAAGGTAATTGGCTGCCGCCCTTGCTACTGCCATGGACACAGCCAAAATGGCATTGGCTCCGAGTTTGGATTTGTTTTCTGTACCATCGAGTTCGATCAGTGTCTTGTCAACGAGCGGTTGATCGAAGGTGTTCATCCCGATCAGTGCGGGAGCGATTGTTTCGTTCACGTTTTCAATTGCTTTGAGAACACCTTTCCCGTGGAATCTTTTTTTGTCCTTGTCCCTTATTTCCAGGGCTTCAAACTTTCCTGTGGATGCCCCGGAGGGAACGATCGCCCTTCCCACAGTACCATCTTCTAGAACGACCTCAGCCTCAACAGTGGGATTCCCTCGAGAATCAAGAACTTCCCTCGCCCTCACATCGACGATTTCCACGTACACAGTCTCCACCTCCTCGTTTTTTGATTCCACCAATATTGTACCCCATCCTGTTAAATCTCTATTTGAGTTTCGGTTATAACATCGAGTATCTCCTCAGGTTTTATGAGTTCACCGCTCACCTTATTTATCGTTCTTATGACCTTCGACTTTCTATCGATGGAACTGATCAGTTCCTTTGCGTACTGTCCCAGGTTCATTTCGGCGATGATGATCGTGCTCGCCTTTTCCACCAGTTTCCTGAATCTTGAAATAGGAGCCGGCCAGATCGTGATGGGTTTGAACAGTCCCACTTTGATCCTGTCACGCCTTGCTATCTTTACAGCCTTTAGGGCACTTCTTGCGACTATTCCATAGGCTACCACCAGAATCTCTGCGTCTTCAACTTCGTACTCCTCGTACAGGGCCAGTTCATCTGAGTGAAGCCTTATTTTGTTGGTGAGCCTCCTTATCAGTTTCTCTGCCACATCGGGAGAACTGAGAGGGAATCCTGATTCATCATGAACAAGGCCAGAAACGTGAAACTTTGTCTTTCCCATTTCGGCCATTGGGAACGGTGTGGGTTCCGCGTACTCGCTCTCGGAGAACGGGACGAACAACTCCTCGTCACCGAAAGATGAGTCTTTCAAGCGCTCTATGACGAAAAGCTCTTCATCTTTTGGAGGGTAGAAACTCTCCCTCATGTGTCCCAGTGTCTCGTCCATCAGGAACACAACGGGTGTTCTGTACTCTTCCGCTATGTTGAAAGCGGTGATTATGTAACGATACACCTCTTCTACAGTGGTGGGATAAAGAACGATTATAGCGTGATCACCGTGTGTCCCCCAGCGCGCCTGCATGATGTCCCCCTGAGCCGGTTTCGTTGGAAGGCCCGTAGACGGTCCCAGCCTCATGACATTGACAAAAACGCAGGGTGTTTCCGTCATCACAGCGTACCCGATCGTCTCTTGCATGAGGCTGAATCCAGGACCACTCGTTGCGGTCATGGCTTTCACACCGGCAAGAGAAGCTCCCACAACGGCCGCAGCACTGGCTATTTCGTCTTCCATTTGGATGAACACACCACCAACCTTTGGCAACTCTCTTGCCATGACCTCTGCTATCTCCGTTGAGGGCGTGATGGGGTATCCAGCAAAGAACCTGCACCCCGCCCTTATGGCACCCAGAGCACACGCTTCATTTCCCTGCAGAAACATCATTTCTGACATCCTCTTCACTTCCCAGTATCTCTATGGCCATCTCAGGACATATTTTTTCACATCTCAAACACCCAACACATTTCTCCTCATGCGTCACAGGTCTTCCCAGTTCATCACTCGTGATGGCCTTTGTGGGACAGATCCAAGCACACAGCTTACAGGCCTTACACCATTCATAATTTACCTCGATCTTGTATCCCATATTCTCACCTTCTCAGCTGAGGAGCATTAAAAACACCCCGGCTACGGTCGCAGATCCGATCACACCTGCTACGTTCGGCCCCATTGCATGCATGAGTATATGATTGTTCGGGTCTTCCTCCTGGGCGAGTCTCTGGGCAACCCTAGCGGAGTCAGGTACGGCGGAGACCCCAGCAGCACCTATAAGAGGATTTATCTTGTCTTTCAAGAAGAGGTTCATGAGTTTTGCGAACAGAATGCCAGAACTCATGGACACGATAAAAGCAGTGGCTCCCAGGAAGAATATTTTCAGACTTTGAGGTCTCAGGAACACGTCCGCCCTTGCAGACGCTCCAACGGAAAGCATGAGCAGTATGGTCACCGTGTCCAGTATGTACCTGCTCGCCGCCTCCACCAATCTCTTGACCACTCCAGCTTCCCTCAGAAGATTCCCGAGCATAAGAGAACCAACGAGTGGCAATGACTTGGGTATCAGAAGGGCAGTGGTGATGGTTATGACGAGAGGGAACGAGAGCCTTTCGAATCTGCTCACCCTCCTGGGAGGCTTCATACGTATTTTCCTTTCTTCTTTACTGGTCAACATCTTGGAGACAACGGGTTGGAGTATCGGTATGAGAGCGATGTAGGAGTACGCGGAGATGGCAATGGGAGCGATAAACTCAGGAGAGAGTGTGTTGGTTATGTAGATAGCAGTTGGACCGTCTGCTCCACCTATTATTGCGATTGATGCTGCCTGCTTCAAAGAGAAACCCAGCATCCTTGCAGCAAAGAGCGTAAAAAATATTCCCATCTGTGCAGCAGCCCCGAGGAAAATGGTTATCGGATAAGAGAGTATGAAAGAAAAGTCTGTGAGGGCACCTATTCCAAGAAAAATGAGGGGCGGATACACACCCAGGTCCAGTCCTCTCTTTATGTAATAGAGAAAACCACCTTCGTTGAGGATACCAGTGGCTTCGGGTGGAATATTCGCGAGGATGATACCAAAAGCGATCGGTATCAGCAGAAGGGGTTCTGAGTGTTTCACTATCGCCACGTAAAGTAGAGATATCGCTATCGCGAACATGAGGACGTTCCCGATAGTGAGATGAGGAAAGGCCGTTTGGTTGAGAAAGTTCTCCAGTGTTGATAAGACGGCCAACTCTTTCCCTCCTTTTTGCGCGGCCAGGAATATTCTAGCACAGAAAAAAGAACCCCTTATGGGGTTCTTCAACGTATGTCTTCCAATCTGTAAGGTGTTTTTTGATATATGCAGTAATTCAACCAGTTGCTGAAGAAAAGATGAGCATGACTCCACCAAGTGAGAACAGGAGTTTTTGTTGGATCGTCGTCTGGAAAGTAGTTAGCTGGTATGGGAACCTTCAGATTACGGTTTATATCTCTGTAGTATTCATCTCTCAGTGTGTATCTGTCGTACTCTGGATGCCCCGTTACGAATATTTGTCTTTCGCTTTTGTTTGTAACTACGTAGACTCCCGCTTCGTCTGACTCTGCAAGGATTTCCAGCTCCGGAATTTTCTCTATATCTTCCTTTCTGACCTCTGTGTACCTGGAATGAGGTGCCCAGAAGAAGTCATCGTGTCCTCTGAAAAGTACCGTTTCTTTCGTGACCCTGTGCTTGTAAACGCCGGAGAGTTTCTGGGGAAGCTCGTACTTCGGCACACCGTAGAAGAAGTACAGACCAGCTTGAGCCGCCCAGCAGATGAACATCGTGGAGAACACGTTACGGCGGCTCCACTCCATGATTTCCATGAGTTCGTCCCAGTAGTCCACTTCTTCAAAAGAGAGGAGCTCCACGGGAGCTCCTGTGATGATAAATCCATCGAATTTTTTGTTCTTTATAGCAGAGAAAGTTGTGTAGAACTTCAGGATGTGTTCAATAGGAGTGTGTTTTGGTCTGTGGGATTCCGTGTACAGAAGAGTCACGTTCACCTGGAGGGGTGTGTTCCCTAGGAGTCTCAAAAGTTGTATCTCCGTTTTTATCTTGTCCGGCATCAAGTTCAGGATGAGGATCTCAAGGGGGCGAATGTCCTGATGAATCGCTCTCTTTTCCGTCATTACGAAGATTCCTTCTCTTGCCAGAACCTTTACCGCCGGAAGGCCACTTGGGACGTTTATTGGCAATTCTTCATCCCTCCTGTGATTTCCTCAGAGCTTGATCAAGGTCCTCTATTATGTCTTCCACATCTTCTATTCCAATAGACAATCTTATCATATCTGGAGTGACCCCTGTTTTCAACTGTTCCTCTTCCGTGAGTTGCTGATGGGTTGTGGAAGCTGGATGAATGGCAAGAGTTCGAGCATCACCAATGTTGGCAAGGTGAGAAATGAGAGTGAGGCTATCAATGAATCTCTTTCCGGCTTCTTTTCCCCCCTTTATACCGAACGTCACTATGGCACCGTATCCTTCTTTGAGATATTTCAGAGCGTTTTCTCTGGTTTCGTTGTTCTCGACGATCGGATAGTTGACCCAGCTCACTGCGGGATGACTCTTCAAGAACTCCACGACCTTCAAAGCGTTTTCACAGTGCTTTTTCATTCTCAAGCTCAAAGTCTCGAGTCCCATGATGAACAAAAACGCGTTGAACGGACTCATACAGCTTCCAAGGTCTCTTAGAAGTTGCGTTCTGCACTTCACTATGTAGGCAGCTTCCCTGAACGTTTCAACATAACTCACACCATGGTAGCTAGGATCGGGTTCCACGAGTTCTGGAAATTTCCCGTTGGTCCAATCGAATTTTCCACTGTCCACTATAAGGCCTCCGATCGATGTACCGTGTCCTTCTATGAATTTTGTGGCGGAATAGACAATGATGTCTGCTCCGTGCTCGAACGGTCTGAAGATGTACGGCGCCACTGTGTTGTCGACGATGAGAGGTATACCGTGTCTGTGAGCGATTTCCGCTATTGCTTCGAAATCTGGAACCGTAAGGCCTGGGTTTCCAATGGTTTCGAGGTACACTGCTTTCGTCTTCTCTGTGATGGCTTCCTCTACGTTTTTCGGATCTGTTTCGTCAACAAATTTCACCACAATACCAGACTTCTTATACAACGTATGTTTGAAGAGATTGTACGTTCCTCCGTACAGAGCGCTTCCGCTGACGATCTCATCGCCAGGGCCTGCTATGTTCAAGATGGCATACGTTATGGCAGCTTGTCCACTGGAAACAGCGAGAGCCCCAACTCCACCTTCCAAAGCTGCTATTCTTTCTTCGAGAACGCTCACGGTGGGGTTTCCAATTCTCGTGTAGATGAAGCCAGGTTCTTCGAGGGCAAAGAGTTTCGCCGCGTGATCGGAGTTTTTGAAAACGTAAGAGGTGGTCTGATAAATGGGAACTGCCCGCGATCCAGTGGTCAATTCTGGGGGTTCGTAACCTGCATGGAGCGCCCTTGTGTTGAAACCGTACTTCCTCCAGTCCAACGTAGCCACCTCCTGTGATAAAATTTCAGTGTCTTCTTTGGAATTTAGTATTACCTTACTGAAAACCAATGTCAATTCCCTAGATCAAACTGTAAAATATATTTTACAACCTCGATCTTGGAGGTGATCTTCGTGTACCTGTTGATCGACGTAGGAAACACCCACACGGTTTTTGCTTTAACAAAAGATGGAAAGTCCTTCAAAAAGTGGAGATTTTCAACAGGTGTTTTTCAAACGGAGGATGAACTGTTTGTCCACCTGTTTCCTCTGATATCCAGTGAGCTGAAGGATGTGAGAAAAATAGGTGTGGCTTCCGTGGTTCCCACGCAGAACACTGTTGTGGAACGTTTCATCCAGAAGTACTTCAACACCACTCCTGTCTGGGTGAGGGCGAACAACGGAGAGATAAAATGGGATGTTAAGAATCCCTCGGAGATAGGGGCCGACAGGGTGGCAAACGTGATAGCGTTCGTGAAAGAGTACGGGAACAGTGGGATCATAATAGATATGGGAACGGCCACCACAGTGGATCTTGTTGTGAACAGAACATACAAGGGAGGTGCTATTCTTCCGGGGCTTTTCATGATGGTCCACGCCCTGTTCAGAGGAACAGCGAAACTGCCTCTCGTTGAGATAAAGCCAACGAACCTCTTGGCAGGAAGAGATACAGAAGAGAATATACAACTGGGTGTTGTGAACGGAAGCGTCTACGCCCTTGAAGGAATAGTGAAGCGTATGAAGGAAGTTTTTGGGGATCTTCCGGTGGTTCTCACCGGTGGACAGTCGAAGGTTGTGAGGGAGATCTTCAAACATGATATGTACGACGAGGACCTGACCATAAAGGGGGTGTACCACTACTGTTTCGAAAAATGAAAGTCCTTCTTGTGAATCCCTGGATCTATGATTTTGCGGCGTACGATTTTTGGTTGAAACCCCTTGGGCTTCTTTATGTTGCCCGCGCGATGGAGTGGATGGGATACGAGGTTCATCTTATAGATCTTCTGAACAGACACGACCCGCACCTCCCCCGCTTCGTGAAAGTTCCAAAGGACAAAAGATACAGTACTGGAAAATTCCCGAGTAGGGTTATAGAAAAACCTGAGATTCTCCGTTTCGTTCCCAGAAAGTACAAAAGATACGGTGCACCTCCAGAGTTCTTGGAGTGGAAACTCGGGGAGATCGGAAGAGTTGACCTCGTGATGGTCACCTCCACGTTGAGTTACTGGTACCCTGGTATTTGGGAGACCATCAGATTTCTCAGGTCTTACCTCGATGTTCCGATTATCCTGGGAGGAATATACCCAAGGCTCTTCCCAAGGCACGCCTCCAGAAGTGGTGCCCTGACTTACTCCTCTGGCGATCTTGTTTTCCTTCCATCTTTCCTGAAAAAGCTTGGGTTTTTCTCGAAAGAAATTCCGGAGAATTGGTTTGAGGTTTTTGATCCAATGTACGAGCTCTACGAGAGAGTGGGATACCTCGTCTTCACCACAACCCTTGGGTGTCCCTTCAGTTGTTCTTATTGCGCAGTTCATAAACTCTGGAAAGGTCTCAGAGTGAGAAGTCCGGAGAAGGTAGTGGATACTATCGAGAAGTATCTGGACATGTTCCAGGTCGAGGATGTTGTTTTCTTCGATGACGCAGTACTGACGTCGGGGCGGTTCAAAGAAGTGTTGAAACTCATTGTCAAGAAGAGCTGGAAGGTGCGTTTTCATCTTCCAAACGGAATACACGCGAGACTTCTCGATGAAGAAACAGCTCTTCTGATGAAAGAAGCAAACTTCAAGACCATAAAGCTGGGGTACGAAACTTCTGGAAAACTTCAGAAGGAAACGGGAGGAAAGGTGTACGACGAAGACCTCGTGCGGGCTGCCCGAATTCTAAGAGGGGCTGGTTTCACCGAGAGAGAAATCTCAGCGTACGTCATGGTGAACATGCCTGGCCAGACGAAAGAAGACGTGCTGGAAGCCGTAAAAGTTTGTTTGAATGAGGGAATTGGTGTGTCAGTGAACGAGTACACTCCCATTCCAGGTACGGAAGACTGGAAAAAACTCGTCAAAGAAAGGAAGCTGGATCCAGACGTTGATCCGGCTCTTTTGAACAACACGGTCCTTCCGTTCTGGTGGAAACACGGAATGAGCTCGGAAGAGGTACAGGAAATAAAGCAACTCGTTCAAGACTTGAAACTCAGATGTTCGAAGGCATGCACAGGAGCTCAACAATCTTCAAATCGAAAAGATTAGAAGAATTCGCCGGTTTTATAACAACGGCAGAATCGAGACCGCTTTCAGTACCACCACAGGCCACTACCAATTCTGAGGTTTTCACAAGACCTGCATCAGCCGCCATCAAAGATATCTCTACGGCCACTTTTACGCCTTCGCTGAACATTCTCAAGGTATTCGCTATGATCTCCAAAGGGTAGATGCCTCCGAACTTCCTTCTGAGGCCTCTTTCTCCGGCGGAAAGGGCGTGAGTGGCGGTAAGAACTTCGTGGCCTTTCTCCTTCAGGAGTTTTCTTGTGTTCTCATCGAACTCCTGCGTGTCCGGTTCTTTGAATCCAGTGTGGTGTGTTACCACAATGAGTTCCAACTCCCTTGCCATTTCTACTGCCATTTTCGCACTGTACCCTGTTACGGAAGCTATCAGAAGTTTCTTGGAAGGGATTTTTCGTGCTCTTTCGATTGCTATCTCCAAGGTCTTTCTCGTGTTCAACTTTCCTGGCTCCTTGAACACAACCATACTTCATCCCCCTTCCCTCAAGAATCTCTTCCAGATCTCAAGTGACAGAACCGGATCCACCGTGTTCATTTTCGAGAGGAACTCTATCTGATGACTGTAATCCATGAACCTGAGGATCTCCACGATCCTCTCTAGGTCAATATTTCCTCTATTCAGGAGTTCAACGAGCTCACCGTAATCGATGTAATCTATGATTCGATCGTCGATCACAAGTTTTTTCTCCCCACGTACTTCTCTGTATGTGAGAGAACCTTTGAAGTTCTTCCAACTCGACACGATCTCCCTCCAGGCGGGAGCACAATCCTTTCCACCTAGAAGACCCTTCCCGTCTTTTACCAGAGCAACAACGTACTCATCATCTCCCCCGATGAACCAGGCGTTGTTTTCTGATGTTCCCGTCTTTCCTGCAATCGTTTTTCCATACACTTTGGCTCGAGCGCCCGTTCCCCTTTCCACAACTTCTTTCATGATCCACTTCATGATCTCACTTGCTTCCTGTGGGGTCCTCACAAAAGAAGGTACGATCGATACGACTTTTGGATACCCCTTGTAAACGACTCTCCCGTTCCTGTCTGCTATTCTGTCTATGATGTAAGGTTCCAGGACAACTCCTCCGTTGAACACAGCAGAATACACTTTCACCAATTCTTCCGGCGACGTTTCAACGGTTCCAAGGGCAGCCGTGAGATCGTCCGGATATCTGGTCCTCAGTCCTAGTACTTCTGTGATGAAAGATTTCACGTTCTCCGGTTGCATATACGAGTAAAGCAACACAGATGGTATGTTCCTAGATTCCACGACGGCGTTTTCGAAACTGACTACTCCCTTGTATCTTCTATCGAAGTTCTCTGGTTCCCAGTCTCCTACCTTGATGGGAAGATCGATCAAAAGGTCCGAAGGATTCATTCCCTTCAAGAGGGCGTAGTAGTAGTACAGGGGTTTTATGGCGGATCCAACTTGTCTCCAGCCCGTTCCATACTCGATTCCGATTCCCCGGTAAGCTACTATCTCGCCCGTCTTCGTCTTTACACCAACGAGGGCGGTCTTCTCATCCTGGATGGTCCTGAAAGCCTTTTTCTGTAGGTCTTTGTCTAGCGTAAGGAACACCTTGTAACCGTGTCTGAGTTCGTCCAGGTTAAACCCCGCTCTTCGAGCTTCCCTTACGACTCTCCAAAAGAGTTCTTCATCCACCGTGAGCTGGTGTGGTTGGAATTTTAGCTTTGAGAGTTCTTCGACGTAGCGCTGATATGTTTGAAGATCGATCTTCTTTTCCGAGAGCATCCTCTCCAGAACGATCCTCGCTCTCTTCTTAGAAATCCCTGGATTTTTCATGGGATTGAAGTTCTCAGGAGACTTGATCAGAGCCACAAGGACAGCCATTTCCGGTTCAGAAAGTTCCCACAGGTTCTTTCCGAAATAATAGCGCGCCGCCGTTTGGAACCCATAGATGCCATTTCCCATGTAAACAGAATTTATGTACATCTCGAGAATCTCATCCTTCGTTCTTATCCGCTCGAGCCAGAGTGAGATGAAGATCTCTTTCAGTTTTCTGACGATGGACTTGTCCATGGAAAGGTAGAGGGTTCTCGCCAGTTGCTGTGTGAGGGTGCTTCCTCCCTGTGAAAAGCTCAAGGTTTTTATATCCACCAAGATCGCCCTCATGAAACCCTTCAGATCGAATCCGGGATGTTTGTAAAAATCTTCGTCTTCAGAAGTCAAAAGAAGGTTCACAAAACTCTTCGGCACGTTTGAAAGATCTATCCAAATGTTTCTGGAAATGAAAAGAGGTGTTCCGTCACTGTAGAATATCCTGAAAGTTGGCACGAGTTTGCTTTCAGGCGGTGGCAGATTCTTTGTGAAGAAGAAATAGAGGCCCCAAAGTACTGAGAATACGAGTGTAGCGGAGATCAAAAAAGATACAAGGAACCTTTTCATCTCTTACCTCTCTCCAGATCGATCAAAAATCTCTTCCACTCGACACCTGCACTGAATCCTCCAAGACCTCGTTTTGAAACCACACGATGGCATGGTATGTAGAGAGGGAGCGGATTCTTTGCGAGGGCTTGACCGATCGCCCTTGGGGAGGTGTTGATCTTCTCTGCTATTTCTCTGTAGGTTCGTGTCTCACCGTACGGAATCTTCCTGACTTCTTCCCAGACCCTCTTTTGAAAAGGAGTACCTCTGATCTCAACCGGGAAAGAAAATTCCCTTCTCCTGCCTGAAAAGTACTCTTCTAACTCTTTCTTCACTTCCTCCGGGCAGTTCGTTTCATCGCTTCCTAGTTTTATTTCGACGACTTTTCCGTTTTCAACACGAACAAAGACGTTTCCAGGAAGATCTTTCATGAAAAAATCACCGCCTCCTGATAGAATTATAACAGGCCTACTTGAGGAGGAGTTCTCGAATGGTGTGTATATTTGCGAACGGCCGCTACGGTGGAGAGATGGATCTCTCGCGATGTGACAGGGTGGTGGCAGTGGACGGTGGAGCGAACTTTTTGAGATCAAAAGGCATCGCTCCAGATATCTTTATTGGGGATGCTGATTCGGTATCGGGAGAAACGATGGAATGGCTGAAAAACCACGGAGTGGAGATGAAGTTGTTTCCAAGGGAGAAAGACGAGATAGACCTGGAACTTGCGCTTCAGCAGTTTGAGAGTGAGGAAAAGGTTGTCTTTGGGTGGCAGGGTGATCGTCTGGACATGATCCTCGCCCTTTTTTATCTGTTGAAGCGATTCAAGAACACCGTTCTTGAATCGGAAAATCTGGTGATTGGCTATGTGGAGGGAAAGAAAGTTCTTCCCGCTAGGCCGGGTGAGAAATGGTCCATACTACCTCTTGGTTCCGATGCGGAAGGGGTGAGTCTCAGCGGGTTCAAATACACCCTGAAAGGTGCGAAAATGCCAGTTGTAAAGCCCTACGGTGTGAGCAACGAAGCTGTGTCCAGTGAGGTTGAGATAGAGGTAAAAACGGGAGGTGTGATCTTTTTCAGATGGAAGAAAGAACCCTTGTGATACTGGGAGCAACTGGTTCCATCGGAACCCAGACACTCGATGTGTTGAGAAAAATAGATGGAATTCGGCTCGTGGGAATTTCCTTCCACACGAACGTGGATTCGGCAAGAAAGATCGTGAGAGAATTTCGAGTGAAAAACGTAGCCGTTACCAGCGATGTTTCTTTTGAGTGCGATGCGAAGGTTTGGAAAGGTCCGCACGCACTGGAAGAGATGATGGAAGTGTTAAAACCGGACATCACGATGGTGGCGGTGTCCGGCTTCAGCGGTTTGAAAGCCGTTCTGGTAGCGCTGGAACACTCCAGAAGGGTATGCCTTGCAAACAAAGAATCCCTCGTGTGTGGAGGCTTTCTTGTGAAAGAGAAGCTAAAGGAGAAAAGAGTTGAACTGATCCCCGTGGATAGTGAACACAGTGCCATATTCCAGGTGATCGAACCGGATGTCCAAAAGATTGTTTTGACAGCATCGGGAGGTGCTCTCAGAGACTGGGATCCGGAAAGAATGGAATCTGCGACGCCGGGCGACGTATTGAAGCATCCTGTCTGGAACATGGGGACGCGTATCACGGTGGATTCTGCTACGATGGTGAACAAGGCTTTCGAGGTACTGGAAGCGATGGAGTTCTTTGACCTGCCCTTTGAGAAGATAGACGTGAAAATACACAGGGAAGGTCTGGTCCATGGAGTTGTGATACTACCTGATGGGAACGTGAAGATGGTGGTTTCGTTGCCCGATATGAGAATTCCCATAAGTTATTCTCTTCTCTATCCAAAGCGTGCTACTCTCGAGTCTTTTTCCCTTGAAACGATGAAGATCTCTTTCGAGCCGATCGATCCGAAAAGATACCCGGCTTTCTTTCTGCTAAACCGAATAAAGGACTCTTACACTCTCAGGACGGCCTTCAACGCGGCGGACGAGGTAGCGGTCGATGCGTTTCTGAAAGGTAGAATAAAGTTTGGAGGAATACACAGGATCATAGAGAAGACCCTCGAGAAACTCGATGGGTATCCAGAACCGCGGAATCTGGAGGAAGTGGAACAGATCCACGCCGAGGCCCAGAAAACGGCAGAGAGGGTGACAGAATGGTTATCATCTATTTCGTCTTGATACTCACCGGTGTGATCATGGTTCATGAGCTTGGGCATTACCTGTTTGCAAGGCTTTTCAAGGTGAAAGTCCTGGAGTTTGCCCTAGGATTTGGACCCAAGATTTTTTCTGTGAAAGGAAAAGAGACCACCTTCAGGTTCAACGTCTTTCCCATAGGCGGATACGTCAGAATGCTGGGAGAAGAAGGGGAAGAGGTGATGGAGGAGGAGAGAGAAAAAAGTTTCTACGCTAAACCAGCATGGCAAAGACTTCTGATAACCCTGGCGGGCCCCCTCTTTTCCATTGTTGCGGGCTACGTTCTTTTTCTCCCCATAACGCTTCAGTGGGGAATCGCCTTTCCTGGTGTGGGAGAGGTCCTTCCGGACAGTCCCGCAGAAGAAGCAGGTTTAATGAAAGGAGACATCATTTACTCTGTGAACGGAAAGATCGCCTTCGATACCGCTATCATATCCGATGAGATCAAGAAAGGACTTCCTGTGAAACTGATAGTCGTCAGAGATGGTCGGAAAGAATCGATTCAAATCGTACCCAGGATGTACCCTGAAACCTACGAGATCATCCTGGAAGGTGCCGAGGGAAAACCAGAGGGAAGGCTCATTTCGGTCAACGGGGACCGAGATCTTTCCATTTTGAAGGATTACGTGAACGAGTACGTCACCCTGGAGTTCGAGAAAAGCACGGTCAGGGGTATTTTGAAGCAGTTCAACGA
>NZ_JAGGZH010000019.1 GCF_021162145.1 Thermotoga sp. | reverse complement strand
TCATTGAAAGAATCCCATTTTGCGTTGAGAAAGCCGGCCTCTGGTTTCCAGCCCATGTAGAGCGTGCCATCTTCTGCAAGCATCCATTTCCAGTTCACATTTCTATAAAGTTGATCTGCGAGTTTTTCCACTTCAGTGCCTTTGAAATACTCTCCTGCAAAGAGGGCTCCTGCTACAAGCAACGCTGTGTCTATAGAGGAAAGCTCACTGTTCCAGACCCTTTTACCTGTTTTCATGTCGACAAAGTGATAGAAGAATCCGTTCTTGCCTTCTACTTTACCTTCCACGAAGGTTTTCAAAGTTGTTAAAACTCTTTTGTAACCTTCATCATAACTTATCCAGCCTCTTTCTATAGCAACTGGAATTGCCGTAAGTGCGAACCCTACAGCAGCGATACTGCATGGAGAATCTTCGGTACTCCTGTCTTTAACCAAACCATTTTCCGGGTTTGCTTCATGCCAGAAATATTCAAAGGTCTTCCTCTGTACATGTTCCAGAAGCTCCTCATCACTCATTTGCAGCATTTTTTCGACTTCTTCTTTTGTTTTAGGATCTACCATGGACATGCGTTCTTCAAGGGTTAATACTTTGGTTTTTTCGGTGTATATACCATCAATGTAGAATGCTTCCTTAAGAGGTACTTTCTGGTTGTTTTTGTCAAAACCGGCAAATGCAAGATAAATCATGTACTTTCCATCAGAGTTCAAATCTTTCATGGCACCTGCTATTTCAAAGCTTATCAGGTTCCATCCCTTGTCCACATTTTTGGTATCTGCAAACACTCCTCCAACCCATTTCCATTCTGATGTTACATCTGCCATTCCCAGGAAATACATGGTAGGAATAGTGCTCATATCGGAAGGTATGTAAACACTCATCTTAACCGTATTACCCTGCATCCACTTTTCTACATTCTCTCCTTCCAGTGGAAGAGCCACTTTAGTTTCGATTGCTTCTCCACTGGGGATGATTTTCATTGATCTGAGGCCCTGGGCTGCATATCTGCTGCTGAGCTTGAAAGCAGCACCGGTGTTGTCGTTGTTGTATTTTGAAATCTCTTCTTCGGTTTCCATAGGGAATATGTAGAGTCTAACCTTCTCCTCTTCTGTAGACATGGCTACAAAGTGATCTACATAGAAAGGATCCACCATTGGCACTTTCTTGCTGGCGTTTTCGAAGTCTATAAAGGCAAAGTAAAGCATGTACTTTCCGTTTGTAGAAACTTCCTTCATTCTGGGGGAAAGTTTGAAGGTTACCACGTTCCATCCTCGTTGTGACTGAGTTTCTGAGAAGACTCCATCAACCCATGCCCAGCCATCTGTTACATCAGCCATACCGAGAAAGTACCTGTCCGGGTATGTTTTTGCATCTTCTGGGATGAAAACTGCAATCTTCAACAAATCGGACTCACTCCAGCCTTCCAGCACGGCACCACTCAGTTGAAAAGCCAGCTTGGTTTCCTCTGCTTTTCCTGAGGGAGTTACTTTAACGGAGTACTTTCCGGAAAAGACGTACTCATCGCTCAGGGAGAATTTGGCGCCAGTATTATCATCACTCAGTCCTGCGACGGTTTCCATGTCGTTTACCACAGTAAATGCCATTCCTAAAGTAGCTAAGGCGAGAAGTACCAAAAACAGAACTTTCCTCACTTCAATCACCCCACTTTAATAAATGATTTGAATCAGGTTATTACCTTCGAGATAAGGAATAATGTTTCCTTTTAGTTTCTTCCCGTTGAAGATTATTTCCTTGAATTCATGAAGTTCTTTGCCCTGAGGATTGAGGATTTCCAGAGTGTACTGTCCATTTCGAATGTTGAAAGTAACCTTTGCTTTTTTCCATTTCTTTTTCGTACATGGGGAGAACAGGATACCATCTTTTGTGGGTTTGATGCCCAGATAACACTGAATCATTAACCTGTAAAGCCAGCTTGCAGAACCGGTATACCATGTCCAGCCAGCTTTGCCGCTTTTGGAGGAAAGAGGTCCATCACTGTTACCGGGAGTTACATAAGGTTCCGCTTTGTAGACATCGGGATCTTTATAGTATCTGAGAATTGGTGAGAGGGTTTGATAGACTCTCTCTGCAAGTTCACAGTCTTTTGTGAGCCATGCTGACCAGAGTGTCCAGGTAGCAGCGTGCGTGTAGACTCCTCCGTTTTCCCTGGTTCCAGGTGCATATCTTGTTATATATCCGATTTTTCCATCTACTTCAGTGAAAGGCGGATACAGAAGTAGAGGGCCGTAATCCGTCAATAGCCTCTCTTTTACATTTTTCATGGCTTTCTGAAGTTTTTCGGCATCATCCGTTATCCCAGAAATAACAGCCCAGTTTTGCGGATTCAGAAATATTCTGTTATCTTCTTTACCTCCGATGATCTTTCCTTCATCTGAAGTTGCCCTGTTGAACCATTCACCATTCCAGGCGTGTGCGTTAAAAGATTTCCTGATTTTTTCCATAGACTCTTCAATCCATTTCTTTTCGTGTTCATCCAGTTCGAAGAGACTTAAAACTCTTTTAAGGATGTGGTACAGGAACTCGCTCAGCCAGAAACTTTCACCTTTTCCTTTTTGTCCCAGTCCATTCAGCCCATCGTTCCAGTCTCCTCCAAGGATAAGTGGAATTCCTCTTTCTGATACATTCTCGAGTACTGATTTGATACTTCTGAAACAGTGTTCCTTAATGGTTGCCTCCTCTCCATCCAGGAAGGGGACACTTTCGTACAGAATTTGTGTGTCGCCGGTGTGTTCTATGTACTCACATACCACAAATGTGAGCCAGAGCAGGTCATCTGACCATCTTTCAGATGGAGAGCCATTGCTGAATGGTAGCCACCAGTGCTGGACGGTTCCGTCTTTTTTCTGATGTGCGGCATGGAGAAGGATCTGGTTTTTTGTTATTGAAGGATCTAGCCATAAACCTGCAAGACTGTCCTGCAGTTGATCTCTGTAACCATATGCTCCTCCTACCTGGTAGTATGCAGTTCTTGCCATCAGTCTTCCAGCTATTGCCTGGTAGGGCAGCCAGCTGTTCAAAAGAAATTCCACATCTTTGTCAGGGATGTCCGCTTTAAATCTTTTTAAGAAAGTCTTCCAGTGACTTTGAGCTTTTTCAATCTGAGATTCGCAGAACTCGTCATTCCGGAAGCGTGTGGAGAAATCTAATGCCTCTTTTTCGTCTTTCGCAACTCCAGTAAAGAAGTAAACAGCTTCTTTTGATTGAGGAGCTAAAATGATCCTGACCTGGATAGCGTTTATTCCATCGATGTTTCGTCCATCGGTGTTTTCACACTGTCCTTTCTGTATAGCCAGTGGATTCTGCAGGTTTCCGTACATTCCGAAGAACTTTTCTTTGTCAGTTTCATAAGAAGCGATTTCTCGGTTTGTCGAGTGGAACAGGATAAAGGGGTATGAATCATTCCAGCTTCTTGGCCCTGCAGTCCACATATATTTCCTGGAAAGGAGAGTATTTTTGGAAAATTGAGTTTCGAAGAAAAGCTTGTGAAATTCTCTATGTACATCTGGCATGGTTCCCATGTTGAGTTCAAAATATGAGAAAACTGAAAGATTCAAAGGCTTGTTTGTGTTGTTTTCCAGTTCCAGTTTGATAATCTCGACATCGTGATCAATTGAAACCACGGCTGTTGTTTTTACAGAGAATCTTTCAAAGGATGTGTGAAAGACAACCTTTCCTGGCGAATAAATGGCAGAGTAGCTTCCATTTTTATTTTTCACAGGCTGGAAAGTGTTAGAAAAGACTTCTCCTGTTTCTTCGTCAAGGATATAAAAGTATTTTCCATAATTATCGTGCACTAAATCCTGAATCCATTTTGTCAGTGTGCTCCGGGAGGCATCAATGTAAAAAGAATACCCGCTTCCTGCTTGAGAATACACAGCACCATATCTTCCGTTAGTTAATACATTAATCCAGGGTGCAGGTGTTTGAACATTGGTTATAACGAAGTCTCCGTTTTCATTGAAGTAGCCGTATTTAGTTTCAAAGTGCTTCACTCTTTTCCCTCCTCCTGTTTATGTGGAACCGGTTCTTCATACCTCACACAAAAAAGACCATGGTTAAATCCTGAATCAACAACCGCATGATTTTCTCACTACAAGCCGTGTTTGAAGCGTTATTTTGATGGGATCTTTGAAAACATCCGGGTTGTTTACCCTTTCTAAGACTCTTTGAGCGGAAATCTTTCCCACTTCGTACATGGGTTGATGCACTGTAGTCAAAGGAGGATCTATGTAAGCCGACCAGAAAGCATCGTCAAAACCCACAACAGCTATATCCTTTCCGACCTGTATTCCTTCTTTTTCCATTTCTTCAATTATTCCCAGAGCCATTTCATCGTTGGCGCAAAAGATGGCTTCCAGACTGTTCAGTTCTTTCCGCAGGTCCTGGAAAACCTTTCTCCCACCTTCAAATGTGAAATCTGATGTAAAGACCAGATGATTTTCACAACGCAAACCGTGTCTTTTCAATGATTCTATAAAACCCTGGAAACGCTGCTCACTGTCATCACTGACTTCTGGTCCCTTGACAAAAGCGATTTTTTTATAGCTGTGTTTTTCTACGAGGTGATCCACCATACGAGCGCTACCGGAAAAGTTATCTACCATTACACTGTCAATTCCGAAGTCCTGAAAATCCTTTAACAGAAACACAATTGGAATTTTGCTCTCTGCAAGCTTTCGAACAGTAGCTTTATCCACGGTTGGATCAAACACAATAGCTCCATCAACTCTTCTTTCTCTTATCATGGAAAGATATCTCTTTCTTGCCTGCTTCACATCCTGCCCTGAATCCAGCACAGTGAGCAAGGTAAAATATTTTCTGGCAGATAATACCTCTTCCACACCTCTGATGACTTCACCGTAAAATGGCCCGGAAGTTGAGGGGAGTACGAGTCCTACGGTAAAAGTTTTTTTCTTGCTCAAATTTACAGCCTTTGAGTCGGGAACATAATCATACTTTTTAATAATCTCCTGTATCTTTCGTTTTGTCTTTTCAGAAACATATCCGCTGCCATTTAATGCTCTTGAGACTGTTGATTTTGAAACACCTGCCAGTTTGGCTATCTGCGCTATTGTTAATTTCAAAAATATCACCTCAACAAATATATGGAACTGGTTCCACATCTAAATATATCTTTTTAAATGAT
>NZ_JAGGZH010000018.1 GCF_021162145.1 Thermotoga sp. | reverse complement strand
GAGTATCCGTTCACCGTGGTGAAGTCCTCGTATTTCTCCAGTGTCACCCTTCCAGCCGGATTCTGACAGAAAATTCTGCAAATGTAACCAGTCTTCGTTCTGTACCGGATCTTCACCTCGTACATGTCAGAGAAGGGATCCATCACGTGGTTTGGAAGTTCGTACCTGATCCCGATGTCGACGAACTGGTTAGGTTTTACAAGCTGAGGGTATTTCTCCCTGAGGCG
Organism: Thermotoga sp.; assembly: GCF_021162145.1. Taxonomy (NCBI): domain Bacteria; kingdom Thermotogati; phylum Thermotogota; class Thermotogae; order Thermotogales; family Thermotogaceae; genus Thermotoga; species Thermotoga sp. Next base: position 21,740 of record NZ_JAGGZH010000018.1, on the reverse strand, counting down.
TTCCATGAGTCTGTGACCGCTTCTTCCAACGGCGATCACGAGTTCATCGAATTCGAAATCTCCCTTGTTGGTGTGTACCCTGTGGGGTGGACCGAAGTCCACGTCTTCCACGGTCACTCCAAAGAGAAACTCGATGTTTTCGTATGAAGAAAAGTACCTGTATATGTTCTTGTTTGTCTCTTTGAGAATGTCCGTTCCCAGGTGGAAGAAGTATGACTTTACCGGCTCAAAGCCGTGGTGGTAGAAGCGTTTGTAGACCTCCTCGCTCGCAAAAGACTCTCCGAACTCGATCTTCTTTCCGTCTTTTTCGAAAGATCTCAGGTAGTTTATGAGACCCTCTCTTCTGTCGGTGGTGGGGGTGTAACCCGAAAACTTCAGGTAGAACTCCACCGTCTTCGCCTGGATCTCAAGTGGAATGTAGATCTCCCCTCCCATGCCGTGGGAGATGAAGATCTTTCCGTCCATCCTCACACCGGAGATGGTGTTGTGGGTATGGTCCTTTCCCCTCTCAAAGACGGTGATTCTGTATCCACTTATCCTTCCACTCTCTATGAGACCGTGGATGAATCCGATCGCACTCGCGCCAAACCCGATGACCCCGAGTTTCTTCAACCGTATCACTCCCCGAGCAGTTTCTCTCTCAACTCCTCGATCGTGACGACTTCACCTTTTATCTGCTCCAGGTAGGTCTTCCTGTACTCCTCGTCATCACCCGGGACGATGTATATCTTACCCTTGAAGTTTTTGATGGTCTCCAGTTCTTTCCGGGAGAGTTTCTTCGCGAAATTCAACCCACCCTTCTTCGGTGTTGAAATGATGAGGATGTCAACACCTGACAGGTCCTTCAGCATCACCTTCGGATACTTCACTTTGTATCCCGTCTTTTCAAGCTCTTCTGCGAGAACTTTGAGTTCTTCCAGGTGGTCGTTCTCGTGGAGGGTGTCTATCATGATCACACCCTTGAGCTTTTCTTCAACGAAGAAACTCACCGATTGAACGGTCTTCCCATTGACGAGAAAGAATACCCGGTGGTATCCCTCTTTCAGTGCTCCGGTGGGAACAACGAATCTCTTCACCTGGTACGGAGAAAACTCCTGGGAGACCTCCCTGAGTGTTTCATCGTCCAGAAGTATGGAGAGTGTAACTCTCTTTTTCTCGCCCGTTACGTTGTAAATCTCGAAGTAAATCTTCGCGACCTCACCATCGTGGATCTCTTCTGGAGATACTCTCACGCTGTTCACGTAAACAGAAGATGGAATCTGAAACCAGATCGGGGAAGTGACGATCTTGTCACCATCCATTTGCCTCATGTAGACGAAGTACCACTCGTACCCATCTGGAGGTGTGACGGAGAGATTCAAGTTCAACCTTTCCGTAGCTGGCCAGAGTTCCAGGACGGTACCGCTCTGGGAGACGACGGCAAGGTAGAGGAGTTTTTCTGTGTCTTCGTACTCCAGACTCAGCGTCTTTCTGGAAAGTTCGTCCACGAAAACGACATCTCCCATCAGGTGATTTCCACTCTTCAGAAGGACTCGAACGTTTTTATCTTCACTTCCGAAGGTGTGCCTCTTCCAGAGAGCGTCCATGATGGAGTCGTACGTCAGTGCGTCCGCAATTATGCCCGTTCTTACGTCGTTTGCACTTCCCCAGTTCGGTTTGTGGTTGTCCTGTCCAGCAGTGGCCCCAAGGTGCCATCCCCTGTTGAGCGCAAGGATGTAGTTTCTGTACATCTCGGGGTTTATCACATCACCCAGGGCCCAGTTCCCGTTTCCCACCTCGATCAGGTTCACGTACTTATCCGCCTCGGGAAAGTACCTGAACGAATCGAAGGTCCCGAACTTGCTTATGGGGTGGTTGAACTGGGCAAGTTTCCTGTGTTCAACGAGCCACCTGTAGAAACCCTCCAGAGTTCCTTCTCTGTTTCTGTCGATCCATTCCAGGGATTCGTACACGTTTATGTGCCCAACGCCCGCTGTCCACTCGAATCCCTGAAGGGCGATGAATTCTCCGTTTTTTGTGTGTCTCTCTGCAGCAAGCTTTGTCAGGTAAGGTTTTGTTTTGCCGTTTATCTTCTGAGCAAAATAATAAGCGTGGTCCGTTATCGCCAGAACGTCAAGGTACTTTTTCGCGTACTCGTAGGCCTCGTCTGGTGTTCCCGAACCGTCGGAAAAGGACGTATGCGAATGCAAGTTTCCATAGTATATCTCCCCGAAGACCACACAGGAAAAAATCAGAAGCAGAATGATCAGCTTTTTCATTCTATCGCCTCCTTCATTTCAGTCCAGTTCTTGCGATTCCCTGGATGAAGTACTTCTGGGTGAATATGAACAGGATCACCACGGGGAGAATCGAGAACGTGGCCGCTGCCATGAGGAGATTGTATTGCGTTCCCACATCGGAACTGAACGCCTGAAGTCCCACGGGGAGCGTCCTGTACTCCTCACTGTTCGTCACGATCAAAACCCACAGGAAAGCGTTCCAGCTTCCAACGAACTTGAGGAGGGCAGAGGTTATGACAGCGGGTCTGCTGAGTGGCACAACTATTTGCCAGAGGAACCTCCAGTGAGAGCACCCATCTATCTTCGCTGCGTCGAAAAGCTCTCCTGGAATGGTCAAAAAGTGCTGTCTCAAAAGGAATATGGCGAAGACACTGACGATCCACGGAACGATCAGGGCGTAGTAGGTGTCTATCCAGCCGAGTTTCGATATCGTGATGAAGTTGGGAACAAGTAACACTTCACCTGGAATCATCATCGTGGCAAGAAAAAGTCCAAATATGAAATCCCTTCCCGGAAAGACCATCCACGAGAAGGCGTACGCGGCAAGGGACGCAGTGAACACCTCGAGCAAGGTCGTTGCAGAGGCAACGAAGAAGGTGTTGAAGTAGTACCTCGGAAACGGAGCGGCGTTCCACGCATCGACGTAGTTCTGGAAGATGTTCGCCAGCACTTCGAGGAAGGAGAACCTGAGCCTCACGGAATTCATGGGCTCGTCATTCAAAAAGACAGCAGGAACACCTTCAAGGAGGATTTCTATGACCTCGCCGTCTTTCACCCGGACCTCCTTCACAAAACCTGGAGCATCCACGATCTTCCATGAACTCATGGCATCTTCGTACGCCTTTCTGAGAAGGGCAACGCTTCTGAGATAACATGCGACCGCGTCGAGCACTTCTCCGCTCAGATCAAGCTGGGAAAGCTTTGACTTCAAAATTCTGTAGGTGGTGCTTTCAGGAAGAGTGGTGTCCAGTTTCTTCAGCATTGTGGAGAAGTCTTCTTCTTCGATGCCGTTTTCCTGAGCCAGGCTGATCAGAGAGGAGATGACAGGCTTCAACGTGGCTATGGTGAGAAGATCAACGTGGTACTTTTCTGAGATCTCTTTTTCTTTCAACGACACGTAGCTTTCCACGAGGTTCTTTTTCGATTCCCTCAAGAGCTTCTCGACGATTTCTCTGTCTGGGAAGCCTTCTATCTTCTTCAAAAAGAGCTCTTCTCTTTCTTTTTCGCTCATCACTCTTGCAACGATGTTCTTCTCAACTGTGAGGTTCTGAATGCTCTGGAAGAACCCGTTGACCTCGAGGTAGTAGGAGATGTTTCTTTTCACTTCTTCGAGGGGAAGGACCACCCTCTTTTCGTACACGGAAACGAGGGGATTGTTTCCGGTGTACACGAGGTTCACACCCTTCAGTATTGTATAAAGAGCCCTTATCTCATCATCGGAAAGGATGAGCGTGCTTCCCGCCTTCATCTTCTCTACATTCTCTCGGAGTACGGAAAGTTCTTCTTTTTTGGCCTCGAGAAACGAACGGAATCTTTCCTTCTCCACGCTGTCTTTTATCCTCAGGTTTATGAACCTTTCGATCTGGGAGATCGTTTTCAGCGAGCTTTCTATCGAACCCAGAACTTTGTTTATCAACTTCGCCCTCTGAAAGTACGGATCTGCCCCACTCCTGTAGTGAATGAAGAACTGCTCGAAGAACTCCTCCGGCGTGCTCCAGGAAAACTCAACGGGAGACTTTGAGGCAAGCTCTCTGACTTTCTCAACATCCACTTTCGTTGTGTATCTTGCTCCTTTCAGAGGTATCGTCATCGTTCCTCTGTAGAACGGGTCATCGTTCACCGTAAGGGTCAGGAGGTTTTCCTTTCCCACCCTCAGTGCATAGGCCTCTCTCAGGCTGACACCCCTGGATACCTTCTGAACACCCGGTTTCAAGATCACCTTCACGTCACGGGAAAAAGAGAAGTTCTTCGTGTAGAACTTCGGGGGCCACTGCTGGACCTCAGAGGGTGCCTTGAAGGAAGTGAGCACCATCCAGACGAAAGGTCCCAGCATGATAACGGCACCGAATATGAGAAGAAGGTAGATGACCAGCTTCTTCACGCTACCACCTCACGACACGTACTCGACCGCTTTCCTTCCAACTCTGTACTGGATGAAGGTGAAGATGAGGATGATGGCAAAGAGAATGTACGCGGCCGCTGAAGCGATTCCCATCCTCTGCTGTCTGTAGAACAGATCGAACACGTAGTACACGAGCGTCATTCCGCTGTTGTTGTAGGGGCCGGGAAGTCCATCGTAGAGGATGTAGACTTCCGCGAAAACTTTGAAGGCACCTATGAGAGAAACGATGAGCAAGAAGAACGTCGTTGGGGACAGAAGGGGCCAGGTGATGTAAAAGAACTTCTGGAAGGAACTCGCACCATCGACCTCCGCCGCCTCGTAGTAGGACCTGTCTATGTTTTGAAGTCCTGCGAGGAATATCACGGCGTCGTACCCCACGGTCTTCCAGACGGAAACGATGGCGATCGTGGGGATCGTCCACCTCTCGTCCTTCAACCAGGAGATGGGATCTATGTGGAACAGGGAAAGTATGTAGTTCAGAAGGCCGAACTCGTCGTTGAATATCCACTTCCAGACAAGGGATATGGCAACAACGGATGTGACGAACGGTATGAAGTAAGCGGTTCTGAAGAAGACCCTGAGTCTGACGTTGCTGTTCAGAAGGAGGGCTATCATGAGAGACAGAAAGATCTGTGAAGGAACGCTGAGTATCACGTAGTAGAGTGTGTTGGTCAGTGCCTTGAGGAAGAGATTCTTGTCTTTTGCGTCAAGCAGAAAGTTCACCATTCCCGGAAGAGAGGAACGAAGTTCCACGAAGGTGAAAACCACCAGGAACAGAATGAACCACAACCAGGTGTTCCTCATCTCCACCCGCTTGAAATCGTATATCAACCACGACCAGGCGATGGAGGCAACAAGGAAGGAAAGCAGGGGATTCTCCACGTTGAACAGGTTCAGCGCAACGTAGCCGAGCACCACAGCTGCGTTCGAAAGAATCCCGGAGAGCGATCTCTTTCTGAACAGATGGATCATCAAAAGCACGATTGCGCCTGCAACGGCAAGGTGGAAGAAGGTGTTCAGGACGGTGAAGACGAAGGAATACCTGGGGGGATAATCAAAACGAAAGATTTCAATGTAGTTGTCGAGTCCTGTGAAATAGGGATTCTTCATGTTCCTGAAGTCCCACTTGAAAAAACTCAAAACGAAGGAAAAGCCAACAGGCCAGAAGACGAACATACCAAGGACCACGAGTGAAGGAAGCAGGAAAAGATACGCCAGAACCGCCTCTTTCAGCCTCTTCGATGGTCTCATGTCCAGCCCTCTCTTTCTCGTGGTTTCTTCACATTACAGATTATAACCTATGCGGTATAATTCACTGTGGTGAAAGCTCAAGAAAGGAGGGATCTCTGTGAAGAAGGTTCTTGTTCTTCTGATGGTAGTTCTGAGTGTTCTGGCCCTCTCTAAGGTGAAGGTCACGTTCTGGCATGCCATGGGTGGTGGACACGGCAAGACCCTTCAGGAGATAGTGAACACTTTCAACGAACTCCATCCCGACATCGAAGTAGAAGCAGTCTACGTTGGAAACTACGGTGCCCTTTCCCAGAAGCTCCTCGCAGCCGCACAGGCAGGAGAGCTTCCCACCATTGCCCAGGCTTACTCCAACTGGACGGCAAAACTCATACAGAGCGGAGTTGTGCAGCCCCTGAACGAGTTCGTGAACGATCCAAAGATAGGGCTTACGAAAGAAGAATGGGAAGACATCTTTGAGCCTTTGAGGAAGAACTGTATGTGGGGGGACACCATATACGCTGTTCCGTTCAACAAAAGTCTCTACGTACTCTACTACAACGCGGACGCCTTTGCGATGTACGGTGTGGACGTTCCCAAGACGATCGATGAACTCTACGAGGCGGCGCGCACCATGACAGAAGATTTCGACGGAGACGGAAAGATAGATCAATACGGTTTTGGCTTCAGAACCACCGTTGACTTCTTCCAGATACTCCTCCTTCTGCGTGGTGGATCCATCCTGAAACAGGTGGATGGAAAGTGGGTCTCCAACATCGACAGTCAGGAAACAAGGGATGTTCTCGCCTTCGTGAAGAAGATGGTTGACGATGGGATCGCTTATTACCAGGGAGGATATCTGGATGGGATCTTTGGACAGCAGAAGATCATGATGTACATAAGCACGATAGCGGGAAGACCCTATGTCGAGAAGTCCACGAAGGGTAAGTTCACGTGGAGCTGGGCACCCGTTCCCACCTGGACGACAAACAAAGTCCCGTTCGCTGGAACAGACATCATCATGTTCAAAACGGCAAGCGAAGAAGAGAAAAGAGCAGCCTGGGAGTTCATGAAGTACCTCATCTCCCCTGAGGTAACCGCCTACTGGGCGATTAACACAGGTTACATTCCTGTGAGGAGGAGCGCTCTTGAGACGTCCATCTGGAAAGAAGCGGCAAAGTCCGATCCTTTGCTGGAGATACCCCTTTCCCAGATCGACAACGCCGTGTTCGATCCGCAGATCGGTGTCTGGTACGAGATCAGGACGGTCGTTGGAAACATGTTCTCCGATTTCATAAACGGAAAGGTCGATATGGAAACAGCGATAAAGACAGCGGATCAGAAGATAAAAGAGTACCTCAAGGAGGAGTTCGGGGAGTGAGCGGGAGGGTGTTCCTCCCGCTTCTCTTTTGTTTAAAGGACTTTTAAAGAAAACATGAGAAAATCAGAACGAAACAGGGGATCCATCGATCCCTTTAAATTTTTTATACCGGAGGTGAGCCGTGTGTTCCATCTAAAAGAAAACGGAACGAACGTGAAAACTGAGATCTTCGCGGGCATCGCAACCTTTCTCACCATGGCTTACATCGTCTTCGTGAACCCCTCCATCCTCGTGCAGGCAGTTGGAGTGGATGCGGGAAGTCCTCTGTATCAGCAGTTCTTCGGGGCCTTCATGGTCGCGACGATCCTGGGATCCGCCACAGCAACTCTGGTGATGGCTCTCTTCGCTAATTATCCGTTTGCGCTCGCTCCCGGTATGGGACTGAACGCGTACTTCACCTACACCGTGTGTCTTGGAATGGGGATCGACTGGAGGGTAGCGCTCGCAGCGGTCTTCGTTGAAGGGTTTATCTTCATCGGTTTGACACTCGTTGGATTCAGAAGGTTCGTGGCCAGCATCATACCTGACTCTATAAAGGTCGCCATTTCCGCAGGGATCGGGTTCTTCATCGCCTTCATAGGATTGAGGAGCGCCGGAATCGTCGTATCGAACCCCGCCACTTCCGTTTCTCTGGGAGATCTCACGAACCCCGGTGTACTCGTGACGGTCGTGGGGCTTATGGTGATCGTGACGCTTTACCACAGAAAAATTCCGGGGGCCGTGATGATCGGGATACTCGTCGCAACACTTGTGGGTGCCATTCCCGGGATAGGTGTTACGAAGTATCAGGGGATCGTTGGACCTGTTCCGGACATTTCCCCTACATTCATGAAGCTCGATTTTTCTGGTTTTCTGAGCCTTGATTTCTGGATCGTGGTTCTCACATTTTTCTTCGTTGACTTCTTCGACACGCTCGGCACCATCACAGGACTCGCTCAGAGTGCCGGTTTCATGAAGAACGGAGAACTTCCAAGGGCGAACAGGGCCTTTCTCTCGGATGCCATAGGAACGTCTGTAGGTGCTCTCTTCGGTACGTCAACGGTGACCACCTACATAGAGAGCGGTGCGGGGATAGCAGAAGGTGGAAGAACGGGACTCACCGCCCTCGTGGTTGCCCTCTGTATGCTCGCCATGCTCTTCTTCGCACCCCTCGCCCAGACGGTCCCCAGCTACGCTACAGCCCCCGCTCTGATCTTCGTTGGAGCCCTCATGATAGGAAACCTCGGAAAGGTGAAATGGAACGACATAACAGAGGCACTTCCTGCCTTCATCACGGTCATAACAATGCCACTCACGTACTCCATAGCAAACGGTATTGCACTCGGAATCATTTCTTATGCGCTTGTGAAGCTCTTCTCTGGAAAATCGAAAGAAGTGCACTGGTTCACGTGGATTCTGGCTCTCGCTTTTGCACTGTGGCTTCTCTTCATAAAGCATTGATATGCAAAGAGGTGGTATAATAACTCAGGGGTGATAGAATGAGAAAACTGGTCGCTGTATTACTTCTTGCAATCTCAGTAGTGATCCTTGCGGGAGCCATCGATGAAATCAAAAACAGAGGATATCTGCTCGTTGGGCTCTCCGCGGACTTTCCTCCTTTCGAGTTCGTGGACGCAAGTGGAAATATCGTGGGTTTCGATGTGGATCTTGCAAGAGAAATAGCAAGAAGGCTTGGAGTCAAGCTGAAGATCATCGACATGACTTTCGACGGACTCATACCCAGTCTTTTGACGAAGAAGATCGATGTGATCATCTCCGGTATGACGATCACCGATGAGAGAAGAAAAGTTGTGGCCTTCTCCGATCCGTACTTCGACGCGGGACAGGTCATCGTGGTGAGGAAAGACGGTGACTTCCGACCGAAGACTTACGAGGATCTCGTGGGAAAGACCGTGGCGGTTCAGATAGGCACCACGGGGGACATAGAGGTTTCGAAATACAAGGGAATCAACGTCGTCAGGTTTGACAAGTTCACCGACGCCTTTCTGGAACTGAAGAGAGGAAGGGCAGACGCTGTGGTGCTGGATTCTGCCACCGCGAAGGCCTTCGTTGCGAAAAATCCCGACCTCGTCATCTCGAGCGACGTACTCTCTAGCGAACAGTACGGTATAGCCGTGAGGAAGGAAGACACCGATCTTCTCGAGTTCATCAACAACGTACTGCGGGAACTGAAAAAGAGTCCCTACGATGTTCTGATAGAGAAATGGTTCTCAGAATGATGGAGGAGTGAAGGATGCCAGAGTGGTTGAAGGTAGTTGTAGACAATCTGCCTCTTCTCCTGAAGGGTGCCCTTCGCACCCTTCAGCTTACTTCACTGGCAGTTTTGATCGGACTCGCCATAGGCGTCTTCGTTGGTATGGGAAGACTCTCGAAGTACCGGATCATAAGGTATCCGTCCTCCGTTTACGTAGAGTTCATCAGGGGAACCCCTTTGATGGTCCAGCTCTTTCTCGTGTACTTCGGGCTTCCTGAACTTGGCTTTGAATTCGACAGGTTCACGGCCGCTGTTGTCGCACTCGGTATAAACAGTGGAGCGTACGTTGCTGAGATAGTCAGAGCAGGAATACAGTCTGTTCCGAAGGGACAGTATGAAGCGGCAAGGTCTCTTGGGATGTCACACTTCCAGGCGATGGCTCACGTGATACTTCCACAGGCGTTCAGGCACATTCTTCCAGCACTCGGAAACGAGTTCATCGCCCTCGCAAAAGACAGCTCGCTCGCGATGGTGATAGGAACGGTTGAGCTCATGAGGAGCGCACAGTACATCGTCAGCAGAACCTTCATGAGCTTTCCCATATATGGTGGAGTGGCTCTGATTTACTTTGCCATCACTTTCTCCGTCTCCAGACTGATGAAATTCGTGGAAGGCAGGTTGAAGATATGAAAGGAACGGTTCTGAAGATCGAAGGACTCCACAAGTTTTTCGGAAAACTCCATGTGCTCAGGGGAATCGATCTCGAGGTGAAAAAGGGTGAAGTGATATCGATAATAGGGCCAAGCGGCAGCGGAAAGAGTACTCTCCTTCGCTGTATAAACTTGCTCGAGGAATATCAGGAGGGGAAAATCTATTTCAAGGGAGAACTCATAACTCACAAGAACATAAACCAGATAAGAAGCTCCATCGGGATGGTCTTCCAGCAGTTCAACCTCTTTCCACACCTTTCCGTTCTGGACAACCTCATACTGGCACCAACAAAGGTGAAGAACATGCCGAAAGAAGAAGCCATCGAGAAGGCAAAAAAACTTCTGGAGAGAGTGGGGCTCATCGACAAGATAAACGAAAAGCCGGGAAATCTCTCCGGCGGTCAGCAGCAGAGAGTGGCGATAGCAAGAGCCCTCATGATGAATCCTGAGCTTATGCTCTTCGATGAACCAACGTCCGCACTGGATCCGGAACTCGTGAAGGAGGTGCTGGACGTCATAAAGGATCTTGCGCAGACGGGCATGACCATGCTGATCGTGACACACGAAATGAAGTTCGCACGAGATGTCTCCGATCATGTCATCTTCATGGATGAAGGGAAGATCGTCGAGAGTGGGCCTCCGGAGAAGATCTTCTCTAGTCCTGAGAGCGAGAGGACGCGGGAATTTCTTGGACACTTTCTTTCAGTTTGAAGTACTCTAACAGAACCTTCTTTGCGATCTGGGCGGCTGCACCAGAACCGTAACCACCGTGTTCCACCATCACAACGATCGCAACTTCAGGGTCCTCAGCGGGTGCAAAGCCCACAAACCATGAATGAGGAGCCCCTATTGCAGTCTCTGCCGTCCCCGTCTTTCCGGCCACCCTGTATGGAAAGCTCCTGAACACGTGATACGCCGTTCCAGGGTCTTCTTTATTGCTCCCTTTGAAAGATGTTACGTCGACCATGGCGTTCTTGAGGAAAGTCCAGATTTTCTGGTCAATCTGAACCTGTGTTTCGATCTCCGGTTTCACTGCCTTTGATCCGATCTTTTTGACCACGTGTGGCCTGTAGAACACACCCCTGTTCGCCACGAGCGAGACGAGTTTCAAAAGCTCTATGGGGGTAACCTCAAGGTATCCCTGGCCGATGGACATCAGAATGGTGTCACCGGGATACCAAGGTTCTCCGATCCTGGCAGTCTTCCACTCAGGCGATGGAAGAAGGCCCTCCTTTTCTCCGGGAAGATCTATTCCGGTCTTCCCGAAAATGCCAAGTTTTTTTGCGGTCTCCACCATTTTGTCAGCACCGAGTTTCAATCCCAGCTGGTAGAAGTAGATGTTGCAGGAAACCCTGATCGCCTTTCTGAGGTCCGTTGGACCGTGCCCTTCTTTTTTCCAGTCCCTGTACCTTGCAACTACTTCTCCTTTGCTGTTTCTGTATTCGAACACCCCGTGACAGTTGATCTTCTCCTCTGGATCGATGCCGTTCAGAAGAGCTGCCATGGCCCAGAGGATTTTGATGGCAGAACCGGGATTGTAAACAGAAGAGATCGCCCTGTTGATGAGTGGTGAAGGAGACTCTCTCGAGAACCTTTCCCATTCTCTCTTCGTGAAACCTTCATAGAAATCCTGGGGATTGTACCCGGGAAAGGAGGCAAGAACAAGGATTTCTCCTGTTTTCACGCTGGAGAGGATCACAGAGCCCGGCTTTCCGATCTCTCTCAAAGACTCCTCTGCCATCTCCTGTATCCTGGAATCGATGGTTAAAGTTACGTCTTCTCCAGGTTTTGGGGGACTTCTCATCACTTCTGAGATGACTTTTCCGGAGGGTTCTATGAACACCATCTTCACTCCCTCAGTTCCCGTCAAGAATTCGTTGTAGACGCGTTCAACACCGTACATACCCTTTCTGTCCACATTCACGTATCCCACAACGTGAGGAGCTATGCGGGTGTATCTTCTTCTGTAATCCATAGTGATGCGTGCTCCTTTTTTTGAAAGCACGTCTGCCCGTGCTTTGTCGAGAACAATCTTCTCACCCCTGATGAGTCGGAGGATCTCCTCTGGTGTGAGAAGACCTGTTTTTTTCAGCTCGTCGATGTTGTTCAACCATGGATCGAGAACGTAGATCTCTTCATCTCTGGCGAGTACCTTCCCGTCACTGGAGAGAATCTTTCCCCTCGGGGCGGGTATTTTCACAATCCTCGTCTGGAGAAGGTCCAGGTATCTTCTGTGCTCCTCGTGCTCGAGGATCTGAACCTGAAAGGCCTTTATGATGATCAAGATGAACGAAAGTGCCATGAAAAGCAGGATCAACCTGTTTTTCACCGTCGTCTCACCCACATCAGAAGGAATATTCCAAAGAGTGCCGACAAAACAAAAGGAACAGGACCAGAAGGAATACATCCCATCACGATCAACGCGGAAGCAGGTAGAAACATCGAGGAAAAATGACCTCTCAGTGCGTCGAGCACTAAGAACGCAAGAAGGATGAGTACGTACCAGTAGCTGGGTATGGCGAAGAACCTAACTAAAAGGACAAGAAAGAAAAGAGCGATTTTCCTTCTGTAAAAAACCAGCCCGAGAAAGGCGGGAAAAAACATCAAAACGTCTTTGAAGACAAAATCCCAAAGAATGCTCAAAAGGGCAAGAACGTAGATCATTCTACCACCCCAACGACAACCACTCTGTCAGGAAGATCTCTTTCTGCGTTCAGAAGAAAATACCCTCCATCGTACCCTGCCACGGTTCCAACGAAGAGGAAATCTTTCAAGGCCATGTTCCACTCTTCATTCTCCAGAAACACCTTCCATCCCGTCACGTTCATGTCCTCAAGGATGGAGACCTTTGGAACAGCCCCACCCTTCAACACTCCCACAACGGAACCGGACGTGCTTTCCACCCGCACCCTTTCAACAAAGTTCTCGGAAAACACGGTTTCCACTTTCGAGAGGGGTCCCTTTTCCGCAACAATCCCGAGGAATCTCTTTTTGAAGGGATCGAGTACGAGGGAGCCTTCCTGCACCTCTCCGAGAATGTAGAAGTATCCCTCTCCCCTTCCTGTGACAAAAAAAAGATTTCCCACGCTCTTTGAACCCACGTAGATGTCTCCCGGGTAGATTTTGTTTTCCAGTTTCAGAACGACACCCTCGACTGAGGCTCTCAGTTTCAGGAAGGGGTACGCTGCTTTATAGAACAGAGGATGAAGTTTGTCAGAGACATTGAACGTTTCGTTCAGAAAAAAGACGGTTAAAAACAAAAGAAAAACGATCGCTTTTTTCATCATCCAGCACCCTGGAGTTTCTTCAGGATGTTCACCCTCTCGAGCACCATTCCCGCTCCCTTCGCCACGGCCGTGAGGGGTTCTTCGGCCCTGATCACGCTGATACCCGTTTCCTTTTGAAGAAGCGTGTCCAGACCTCTCAGGAGGGATCCACCCCCGGTGAGGAATATCCCCCGCTCCATGATATCGGAAACAAGTTCAGGAGGAGTCTTTTCCAATGTCGTCCTCACACTCTCTACGATCGTGATCACGACACTTTTCAAGGCCTCTCTCACTTCACTACCCTTCAAGGTGAGCTTTCTTGGAAGGCCCGTGGACAGGTCTATACCAGAAACAGTCGTTTCGAGCTCGTCGTTCTCCTTGGAAGGGTAGACGTTCCCTATTTCGATCTTCACTCGTTCCGCTGTTCTCTCACCAATCGCCACCCGGTAGGTCTCCCGGACGTACTGCATGATGGCTTCGTCCATCTCGTCACCTGCTATACGCACCGACTCCCAGGTGACAATACTACCGAGAGATATGACAGCAACCTCCGTCGTGCCACCACCGATGTCCACCACCATGTTTCCAGAGGGTTCTTCAACGTTAAGATTGGAGCCTATCGCTGCCGCCATGGGCTCTTCTATCAGGAAGACTTTGCTCGCTCCAGCTTCCAGCCCAGCGTCTAGAATGGCCCTTCTTTCCACATCGGTGATGCCTATGGGAACTCCTATCACCACACGCGGTTTGAAGAGGTTGAATCCGTCCTTTGCCCTGTTTATGAAGTACTTCAGCATCACGAGAGCCACAGTGTAGTCGGCTATCACACCGTCTTTCATGGGTCTTATGGCCTTTATCGATGCAGGGGTTTTTCCGATCATCCTCTTTGCTTCGATACCGACTTTCAGAATCTCCCCCGTGTTGGAGTCTATAGCGATCACGGATGGCTCGTTCACCACGATTCCCTTTCCTTTGAGAAAGACGAGCGTATTTGCCGTTCCAAGATCGATTCCTATGTCCTTTCTTAGCACTTTCTTCCCCCTCTCAACAGCTTCTCGCTGTGACCTCCTCCCGCCCCTAAAGGGGGTGGGCTTCCTCCTTCATCGATGGAAGCTTACGCGGATATAGGGACTACTCCCCAAAATCCGCGCAGCGGCCTCCATCTCCAGAGGCGTGAGTTCGGGCCGGTCCAGCCCTACGGCCTGATCAGGGCTCAGGCCAAGCCCTTTTCTGAGGATACGAGTGCAGCATTAACATCTCTGTCGCATTTCCAGCCGCAGTTGCACTCAATTACCCTGTCCGACAGGGAAAGTTCGTGTCTTTTTCCACAGGCAAAACACTCTCCGGTGGTCTCAGTCCTCTTCACGGCGATAGACGTCTCAAGGCTGATCTTCAACCTTGATTTCAATCCGCCTATCCCGGAAGAGTGGACCTGCTTACTAAAGAGTGCTTCCCATCCTTTCACGTTGTCGTCCTGGAACACTACTGTTCGATACATCTTGAGAAATGCAAGGACCTTGTTCTGAGCGTCTTTGCGTCTGTTGCTCAGCTTTTTGTATTCCCTTCTCAGAAGGCGCAGGATCTTCTCTCTGTTTCTGGAGCTTTTTTGTGCTCTGGCAAGCTTCCTATGAAGCCGCTTCAGCCTTGACGTTTCATGGATTTCGAAGTCTATCTTGATGCCGTTTGACAGCGTCAGTTTTGAACTGACACCAAAGTCTATCCCGATATCTTTGCCAGCTGAGTTTAAGGTTGTCTTTGATCCGATCGGCTATCTCCTGCTTTATCTGGGAGCCGAGGACGGTCAGCTCTCTTGTCTCAAAACTATCTCCCACTTTGATCTCAACGACGCTTACCCTGTTAGCAGGAATTTCCAGCCGCTCTGCGCCCGACACCAGCCAGTTGTACAACCACTTGGCTTCCAGAAATGCTTTCCTGAGCACCTCAGATTTCCTTTTGGAAAGGTTCTGGAGTTTCAACTCGTACACAACGGGTTTTTGGGCTTGTCGACGTTTTCTTACCTCTTGAAGAGTATTTTTTATCTGTTCCGCCTTGGTCATACCAGTTACTTCCCTTTCTGGTCCTCTCTCAGTACCTTGGAGGTGTAGTCCTTAAATTGCTGGACATGAAATGGAGGCTGTTTCTGGGATCGGTTTTCACGAAAAGATACACATGATCCGGCATGACCTCCATCCGGGCAATTTCTACTTCTATCTCCTTAGCTTTCTGAAGCAACAACTCTTTCAGCTGCTCAGCTACTTCACCTATCAGTACTTTGCACCGGTGCTTAGGGCACCAGATAAGATGATAGCCGATGTTGTATACCGTTGTGGCCGATCGTTTCCATCGTTTGCCGTTCATGGTTTTATTATACTACAAATACAGGACGCCCGCCTTTCCTCCTCCCCTAAAAGGATGGGCTTTCCCGATGGGAGATCGTAAAGGATTATACCATCTGATAGAATTTCTAGTACGGAGGTGAAGACGTTGGAGAAAGTGTACGTGGTGGGACACAGAAACCCAGATACGGACAGCGTATGTTCTGCCATAGGGTACGCTTACTACAAGAAAGAAGTCGAGAAAGAAAGGAATTTTGTTCCTGCAAGATGTGGTGAGCTGACGAACGAAGCATCGTTTGTCCTCAACTATTTCAAGATGAAGCCTCCAATCCTTCTTGAAACGCTGGAGCCCACTGTTGAAGACCTCGAGTTGAAAGAACCGACCTTCGCCTCTCCGGACACGTCCGTTTACGATGTCGCCATGCTGATGGAAGGAAAGGGAATAAAAAACGTTCCCGTGGTGTCCAGGGGAAGGATGATAGGAGTGGTGACAGAAAGTAATCTCGCACGTGTCTACGTGAGAAGACTGAAGATAGAACCTCTCATCATACATCCCGTTCCCCTCGATCAGCTGGTCAGGGTCCTGAGGGCAGAGGTTGTGTGTGACTATCTCAAAGAAAGGACCGTCTCCGGCAAAGTTCACATCGCCGTTGACGCACTCCACGTGCTTCTTGGGAAGATCGAAATAGGTGATGTGGTCATAGTTGGGGACAACGAACCGTCCCAGATAGCACTCCTGGAAAAGGGAGCAAGGCTCATGATAATCGTGAACAACGCACCCGTGTCCAGCCGGGTTCTCGAGATAGCGAAGGAAAAAGGAGCGGCTGTTCTGCGGGTGAGCTTCGATGCTTTCGGTGCGGCAAAACTCATAAACCTGGCACTCCCCGTGACACTCGTGATGAGCAGAAAATTTCCAACGGTGACGAAAAGAGATACTCTCGAAGACGTGAAAAACATCGTCTTCACTTCCAAACTGAGGGCTGCATTCGTGGAGGACGAGAAAGGAAAGCTCCTTGGTGTGATAACAAGAACAGACCTGATGAAGGGCGTGAGGAAGAAAGTCATCCTGGTGGATCATAACGAAATAACACAGGCGCCGGAGGGAGTGGAAAAGGCGGAGATCCTTGAGATCATCGACCATCACAGGCTCGGTGGTCTGAGCACCCTGAACCCTGTTTTCTTCTACAACGAACCCGTGGGTAGCACTTCCACGATCGTCACAGAGTTTCTCCTGAAGGAC
Organism: Thermotoga sp.; assembly: GCF_021162145.1. Lineage (NCBI taxonomy): Bacteria > Thermotogati > Thermotogota > Thermotogae > Thermotogales > Thermotogaceae > Thermotoga > Thermotoga sp. Next base: position 4,988 of record NZ_JAGGZH010000018.1, on the reverse strand, counting down.
AACGTGAAGATAGAAAGAGAAATCGCCGGTATTCTTCTTGCCGGAATCATCTCCGATACTCTCTTCTTCAAGCTTTCCACGACAACGGAAAAGGACAGGGCGATGGCAAGCTTCCTCGCCAGGATCACAAAGCTCGATCTGGAAAAGTTCGCAAGAAGAGTGCTGAAGGAAGGAATGAGAATACCAGAGAACGTCGATCCTCTTGAACTGTTGAAGAGAGACGTGAAGGTGTACGAAATGGGTGAAGAGTCCTTTGCAGTTTCACAGATCATGACCTCAGATTTTTCCACCCTGCTGAAAGAAAAAGAAAAGCTCACCAGCGCCCTGAAAAATCTCAAGGGAGAACTCGGTGTGACTCACTGTTTTGTCCTCTTCACCAATCCGATAGAAGAGGCAAGCCTCGTGCTGGTGGAGGGAGACCAGAAGATCCAGAAGATAGTGGAGAAGGCCTTCGACGCGGAAAAGAAAGACGAGCTTTTCCTTTTGAGGGGAGTCATGTCCAGGAAGAAAGATTTCGTTCCAAGGATCGGAGAGGCTCTGAGAAGGGAGAGATGAACGCTTGGAAAGATTTCTTGCGTGGCTTGTGATAGTGTTCTGGGGTATCTCTTTTCTTGCGACGAAAGTGGTTGTACAGAGCCTGAACCCATTCCTTGCAGGCTTTTTGAGGTTCCTGCTTGCTTTTCTCTTTCTGGGCCTGGTGTCTGGAAGAAGGCCAAAGTTGTTCAACAGAGATGTCTTTCTGGCGGGCTTCTGGGGAGTCTTCGGATACTTTGCCTTCGAAAACTCCGCACTTATGTTCACAGAACCCACCAACGCTGCGATCATCGTCTCGTCCGCTCCGATCTTTTTTCTTCTCTTCTCGCACGTCGTTCAGAAGAAGAGAACCACAGTGGGTATGTATCTCGGTGTGTCGCTCTCTTTTCTCGGTGTTGTCCTCGTCATATTGAACGGTCGGTTCGTTCTCAAACTGAATCCACTCGGGGACCTTCTTGCTTTCGGGGCCGCCCTGTCCTGGGTGTTCTACACGTATCACGTGGAAAGGTTAAAAAACCTGTCTTTTCCCGAGAACGCCGGAATAATGTTCTGGGGAATGGTTCTTTTTCTTCCCTTTTCTGCTGGAAAGTCCCACCAGCTGCCGGACATGAACTCTCTTGTGATCGTGTCCTTACTCTACCTTGGACTTTTGTGTTCTGGACTTGCATACTTTCTCTGGAACAGGACGATCGAAAGACTTGGAAGCAGGAGAGCAACGAACATGATATACTACATACCAGTCGTCACGGCCGTGGTTGAGCACACCGTGAAGATGAAACTTCCATCTGCTCTTTTGATCGGAGGAGTTGTGCTCGTGGTTCTGGGACTCTCCATCTTCGAAAAGGAGGTAGAGCATGAAGCTAAGAGTAGCACTGATAGGATGCGGAAGAATTGCCCAGAAGAAGCACGTTCCTGCTCTGATTGAGACAAGAGACGTTTTTGAAACTGTATCCGTCTGCGACCTCCTGGAGGAAAAAGCCCACCTTGCCGCAGACCAGTTCGAAAGAGCGGGCGTAAAAAGGCCCGAAGTGACAACGAATTACGAAGAAATCCTCAGGAGAGAGGATGTGGACGTGGTCTCTATCGCGACAGAGAGCGGCAAGCACTATCAAATAACGATGGAAGCACTGGAGAATGGAAAACACGTTCTTGTGGAAAAGCCCATGGCACTTTCAACGCGGCACATGGACGAAATGATAGAACTATCAAAGAGGAAGAACCTGAAACTCGGGGTGTTCTTCCAGAACAGGTTCAATCCACCCGTGCAGGAGGTCAGAAAAAAGCTGGATTCAGGGGCTTTCGGGAAGGTGTTCTACGTTTCTGTGGCGGTGAGGTGGAACAGGAATGAAGCGTACTACAAACAGGCAAGCTGGAGAGGTACCTGGGAGATGGATGGAGGAGTGCTGATGAACCAGTCCACCCACGTCATAGATCTTCTCCAGTGGTTCCTCGGGGGAGAGATCGAGGAAATATACGGACACATAGCGAACATGAATCATCCTTACATAGAAGCAGAGGACACCGGTTTTGCCATCGTGAAGTTCAAAGGGGGAAAGACAGGCCTGATAGAGGCAACGAGCAATGTGTTTCCAAGGAATCTCGAGGAGACACTCGCTATCTTTGGAGAGAAAGGAACCGTCGTCGTTGGAGGACTTGCCGTCAACAGGATCCTCACCTGGAGATTCGAAGGAGAAGAGTCCCATCCGTTCATGAATCTGCCAGATCCAGACACAGTGTACGGAGACAGCCACAAGTACGTGTACAGGGATTTCTATGAAGCAGTTCTTAACGACAGGAAACCCTACATCTCGGGAGAAGATGGAAAGAAAGCAGTCGAGATCGTCCTCGGGATATACAAGTCCTTTCTGGAGGGAAGACCCGTGAAGTATCCGTTCAACTTTTCAACGGAGGAAATGAAGGGAGTAAGATGGCGATGAGAAAAAGGGCTGTTTATTTCATCCTGCTGTTCAATGCGTTTATATTTGTGATGATGAGTCTTTCTGGGATTTTCTCCACAAGAGAGCCTGTTCTGCAGATGCTCCTTTTCCTCAGGTACGGTGCCCAGTATGGTCCCAGAGTCGACGCGGGAGACTGGTTCAGGTTGATCACGGCCCTTTTCGTTCACGGGGGGATCCTGCACATTCTCTTCAACTCCTACGCTCTGTACTATTTCGGGTTGATAGTGGAGGATATATATGGAACAGAAAAGTTCCTCTTCAGTTACTTCTTCACAGGAGTGATTGGAAACATTGCAACACACATCTTCTACCACGACACCATTTCCGTTGGCGCAAGTGGTGCCATATTTGGTCTCATTGGAGTACTCTTTGCAGCGGGTCTCAGGAAGGACACACCCTTTTTCATGAGGCCGGTGACCGGAGCATCCCTTCTTCCCATCATCCTGATAAACGTGGTGTACGGTTTTCTCCCTGGAACGAACATCAACAACGCGGCACATCTTGGTGGATTCCTGACTGGAATGCTCCTTGGATACACAATGAAGCCCTTCTCATGGAAGAGAAGGGCTCTCTGGAAAGCCATCGCCATTCTCACGGTTCTTCTTGTGGCTCTTTCGTACGCTTTTTTGATCAAACAGATTCCTGAAATCGACGAAGCGATCAGACGGTTCAGAGCAGGATGATCTTTTCTCTGTGTTCTTTCACGTCTTTCGTGATGTTTTTGGTGTCAAAGACAACGGGTGCGTGTCTCACAACGAAGTTGTAATCCACACCGTTTCTGTGAGCGGTCGTTATCACAACGATGTCTACGCTCTTCAGGTACTCTTCTGTGAGATCGACCCGCTTATGGATGGTTCCTTCCCTTTTCACCTCAGGAACGTAGGGATCGAAGAACTCAACGATCGCCTTCTTCCTCTCGAGATGATACCACACTTTGAGGGCAGGCGACTCTCTTACGTCGTCTATATCGCCCTTGTATGCAACACCAAGCAGAAGAACTTTTGAGCCGTTCAGAGGTTTTCTTCTCTCGTTCAGTATGTCCTGGACTCTCATCACCACGTATTCAGGCATGAAGTCGTTTATTTCTCCCGCCATCTCGACAAGATCGAGTCTCACATCGTACTCTTTCGCTTTGTAAGCAAGGTAGAAAGGATCTATCGGAATGCAGTGGCCACCCGCTCCAGGGCCTGGATAGAAAGGCATGAAACCGAAGGGCTTAGTGGCAGCAGCGTCTATCACTTCCCAGATGTCTATTCCCATCTTTCTTGCGAGGATCGTCACCTCGTTTATGAGAGAGATGTTCACGAGCCTGAAGGTGTTTTCAAGGATTTTCGACATCTCTGCCACCTTTGGGGAAGAGACAGTGTGTACTGGTGCTTCGAGGACACTCTCGTAGAGTATGCGTGCAAGTTCGGTACACTTTTCCGTAACACCTCCCACTACTTTCGGTGTGTTCTTCGTTTTGTAGATCTTGTTTCCAGGATCCACTCTTTCGGGACTGAACGCCAGGTAGAAGTCCTCTCCGACTTTCAACCCCGTTGATTCCAGGATGGGAAGAACGACCTCCTCTGTGGTGCCAGGGTACGTGGTACTCTCGAGAACAACAAGCATTTCCCTGTGAAGGTACCTGGCGATCTCTTTGGCGGTGTTTATCACGTAGGTCAAATCAGGCTCTTTGTATTTGCCAAGGGGGGTGGGGACACAGATCGTGGCAACATCACAGTTTTTCAGTTCAGAAAAATCTGTGGTGGCCCTTATCATACCCTTTTCAACGAGATCCTTGAGCTCCTCGTCCACCACGTCCCCTATGTAGTTTATTCCCGCGTTCACCATGTCAACTCTCTTCTTCTGGATATCAAATCCGATCACTCTGTATCCCGCTTTCGCCTTTTCTACAGCCAGGGGAAGTCCCACGTATCCAAGGCCGATGACCCCCACCACGGCTGTTCTGTTCACGAGCTTCTCCTTCAACACAATTTCTTCCTCCCCTCGTTGAATATTATCTTCTTGAAACTCTTCTTCTCCTCGAACAATTTCACCCACTCGGCCGCTTCCTCCCTGGAAGCATGGGCTATCGTGTACTGTATCACGGATTCTCTGATGCTCTCAAAATCAACTCTGAAACCCCTGAGAAACTCTTTCAGAAACTTCTCTTTTTTTCTCAAAACACCAACAGGTTCCATCTTTCTCTTCTCAAAATCCGTTCCTGGTTTTGGAATGAGGGGATTGAAACTCATGTGGATCTCCCTGTATCCCATCTGAAGAGCAAGGTCTCCTATCTTTCTGAAAGCCTTGAGGTCCTCCTCTATTTCTTCCTCCAGACCGTATATGAAGTACATCTTTATTCTATCAAAACCGATATTTCTTGCCATTTTCAGGGCAATCTCGATCTGCTCGTCTGTTATGTCTTTCTTCAATATATCTCTGATTCTCTGAGAGCCGGCCTCCGGGGCTATTGTGAAGGACCTCTGACCCGATTCTTTCAACACTTTCAAG